>NVWW01000169.1 GCA_002746335.1 Flavobacteriales bacterium
ATGACTTGACTCGTGAAATAGGTAAGTTTAAATGTCATTATCCAAAGACAATTTGCCGTAAACAGGATATAGTTTGTTAGTATGTGGCAACGGTCTTTAGTCGTTTGTGCAAGTCTCTGCAAGCTTAGTAATGCCAAACTTGTTGAAAACAAGGTGGTTATTGAATGTTACGATAAATTGTAGGACAAACACCTACAAAATGTAGGGCAATAAGCCTACAAAGGAAAGAGTGTTTTCATTACAAAACGTAAGCAACCAAAGGCATAACTTTGTGTTTGTGGGGCATAGAATGTTTCTTACGAATGTAAGTATGTGGAAAAAGCAGAAAAAATAATGGAACAAATTTAGTTTAAGAACGTATATAAACTAAATTTAAACTGAAGTTGTCTAAGGATTACTACGATTGAGCGAAAAAATTTGATGAATTCAGAACAATTAATTAACTTGCAACGAAAGGTTTAGTGAAAAAATACATGATATTAGAATTTTCTTACATGCTTTACGGAGTGTTTAGGAATTTATGTTATTGGATAAAATGAAGGTTTTAAAAACATATCTCCTTCCTGTTTTTATTTTGCTAGCTTTTACAGTCAACGATTTGCTGGCACAAACTACCTATTACTCTCGTCAGGACGGCAACTGGGATGTCATCTCAACTTGGTCCACTACTGCCTGCGGAGGCTTTGACGACCCCGGTATTCCGGGTGCAGGCGACCATGTGGAAATTTGTTCAGGTGACACCGTGACCCTGGTAGGCAATTCATTCATCATCAACTTCACTATCAATGCCAACGGCACTTTGGACCATGACGGAAACCGGCTGGATGTTACCGGCAGCTACACCAATAACGGCACCCAGGAATGTGGGAATGAAAGATTAACCTTGAGCGGTTCCGGAACAACTATTGACGGCACAGGAACCATCAACAATCCCAATCAATTAAGGTTGACTACCGGTGACAAAACCATCTTGTCAACTGCCAATCTCACGGTAAATAATTCTGCCGGCAATAATCGCGCGGAGGTTCGAGACAATATCACTATTACCAATAACGGCACCATTGCATTTACAAGAGACCTCAATAACATCGCTGGCGCTGAGACATGGATAAACGCAGCCAATTCTACGCTGAAGATCGGGGAGGATTTGTTGCCCATGGGAGCACCTACGTTCACCGCTTCGGCCCCGGGCAATACGGTGGAATATAATGGCACTGCAGACCAGACCATCAAGAACCCTTCGGGATTCACTTATTATCATCTTACGCTGTCAGGCGGTGGCATCAAAACCCCAGAAGGAGGAGGCAATCTCGACATCAACGGCAATGTAACCATCAGCAGTACCTTCGATATCAATGGCCCCGGCATAGACATTACTGTTGCAGGGAATTGGACCAATACGGGCGCATTCACGGAGTTAGCACGAAAGGTAACTTTTGATGGTGGCGGGGCGCAATCACTTAGCGCCAACGGAGGCGAGGCGTTTTACGACCTGGAAGTGGCTACCGGCTCCCTCACATGCAGTGACAATGTTACCGTTTCCAGCACTGCCGGTGGTACACTGACCATGTCAGGCAACATTGACATGCAAACCAACACCTTGACGCTGGGCACAGCCGCAACCAATCTCGGAACTTTAACACGCACCGGTGGCACAATCATCGGTAAGTTCGAGCGGTGGATAGAAACCACCGTTAGCCCTGTAACGCCTGTGTTATTCCCTGTAGGAACTTCAGGCAATTACCGGCCGGCCAACATCACTCTGAACAACTTGCCTACCAATGGCTCGCTGATTTGTGAATTTGTCGCCTCGGACCCGCAGGACTATGGCAACCCCTGGCCCGATGGAGGCGTTACCGCAAGAAACACTTACAATGAAGGGTATTGGGCGCTCACAAAAGCCAATTCCCTGAACAGCTCCGATTACAACGTGGAGCTGACTGGTGAGGGCTTCACCAGCTTTACGTTTGTTGACGCCATCCGTGTGCTTGTCCGCCCAGATGCTACCTTCGACTGGGCCATTGAAGGAAGCCATGTGGCAGGAGATGTCCCTACAAAAACCGCCAAGCGCAATAATATTACCACGCTTTCCGCACACCTCTGCTTTGCGGACACCACCAATTGCAGCGCTCCCACTACCTCAGCTATAACGGGGGCTGATTCTGTTTGTGCAGGTGCTGGCGGAGAAACGTACAGCGTAACACTTACTTCTGGAAATACCTATGCATGGACAGTCAGTGGCGGAACCTTTTCAACTCCTGCACCTTGCAACGGATTCACAAGCTGCAGCGGGGTGGATTACAACAGCGTTGACGTCAACTGGAACACCACAGGTGGCGTAGGAACATTACAAGTAACCGAAACGGATGCTTGCGGCAGTGGCACACCTGTTACCAAAAACGTGAACAAGCACCCGCTGCCTACATCAGCCATAACAGGCAATACCAGCGTGGCAGAAAATTCCACCGGAGAACCTTATTCAGTTATCAATAATACCGGTTATACCTATGCGTGGACCATCACGGGCGGGACATTAAACCCTTCCCCGGACACTGATAATAGTATTACTGTTGATTGGGGCTCGGCAGGTGCTGGCGAGGTGAAGGTGGTGGCTACCGCAGGCACATGCGGCTCCACGGCCGGAGACAGTATAGCAGTAACCAAAACAGGTGTGGTTACCAGTGTTCAGGATGGCAACTGGAACGTTGCCTCCACCTGGGACTGCAACTGCAACCCTGCCAATACAGACAATGCCATCATACGCAGCCAGGATACCGTAACGCTAACTACGGATGAAACCATTAACAACCTCACCATCAATGCCAACGCCATGGTGGACAACAGCGGCAACCGCATCATCATTACGGGAAACTATAAAAACAACGGTGTGCATGACGGTGGTGACGACAGGATAGATTTGACCGGCAACGGAACGACCATTGACGGCACAGGTACGATAAATAATCCCAATAAGTTTAGAATGTCTACCGGCAACAAAACCATCTTGTCAACCGCCAATCTCACAATAAATAATTCTGCCGGCAATGATCGTGTGGAAGTTCGTGACAACATCACGGTTACCAATAACGGCACCATTACATTTACAAGAGACCTGCGTGATGTAGGTGGTGCTGAGACATGGATAAACGCAGCCAATTCAACGCTGAAGGTCGGAGAGGATTTGTTTCCCGCCGGAGCTACGCTCAATGCTTCTGCGACAGGCAATACGGTAGAGTATAACGGCACTGGCAACCAGAACATCAAATACCCTTTAAACGGGGACTATTATCATCTGACCTTATCTGGCGGAGGTATTAAATCCATCCAGACCAATAATCTCGATATTGATGGCAATGCGACCATCAGCAGCACATTCAACAGCAACGGACTTGACATCACCGTAGCAGGCAACTGGAACAATACAGGTGCTTTTACGGAAGGCACACGCACGGTTACCATTGACGGCTCTACAGACCAAACCATCAGCAACGTTTCTACAGAGCGGTTCTACAACCTCACCATCAATAAATCGGCAGGCAAGTGGATACTGAACGATAATGTGGAAGTGGAGAACACACTCACTTTGACTTCAGGAAACATTGACGCCAAAACCAACGGCAAGAAACTGACATTGGGCATCAGCACAGGCGCTATCGGAACGCTGAGCCGAACGTCAGGCCATGTTATCGGTCAATTTGAAAGGTGGGTAAACAGCGCAGGCGTGTGGTACTTGTGGTCCATTGGCACCACTACTGACTACCGCCCTGATTCGGTCAGGTTCAGCGCCATCACAACCAACGGTTCATTGATAAGCGAGTTTATTGATACCGATCCCCAGGACTACGGCAACCCATGGCTTGATGGAGCCGACAGCGTGTTCAGGACTTTTTCTGAAGGGTACTGGGACCTTACCCGTGCAAATTCATTGGCCGTTACCAATTACGATATCAATCTCACAGGCAATGGATTTACCAGTGCAATTATATCTGGTGGTACCCGGATCCTAACACGTCCTGATGCATTGACCGACTGGAATCCAAACGGTACACATGCCACTGCAAGCAACAGCACCGCGAGGCGCACGGGCATAACAACCCTATCGGCACATCATTGTTTTGGCGATACCACACATTGTACAACACCTGTAACCTCGGCTATGGCCGGTTCAGATTCGGTTTGTGTCAATGAAAATGGAGTTCCCTATTCCGTAACCCCTACGGGCGGTTCCACTTATACCTGGACAATTACAGGCGGATTGAAGGCCAGTGGTGGAACTTCCGCCAGCATCACGGTTGACTGGGGCGCTACAGGCATGGCAGGAAGCGTACAAGTTGTAGAAAAAAACTCAGGGGGCTGCAGCGGTAATCCAGTCATCAAGACAGTAAACATTCATCCTTTGCCTACGTCAGCTATTACCGGCAGCATTTCCGTGGCCGAAAACACCACGGGCGAGCCCTATTCGGTAACCAACAATACGGGCTATGTTTATACCTGGACCATCACGGGCGGGACGTTGAACCCCTCCCCGGATACCGATAACAGCATTACGGTTGATTGGGGTGCGGCAGGTGCCGGCAACGTGAGCGTTGTAGCAACTGTTACCGGTTGCGGCTCTGCTGCCGCTGAGAATTTAGCGGTAACAAAATACGGCAATATTATCAGCAATGGCACAGGCGGAGGTTTTTGGGATGTTGCTTCAACATGGGTGTGCAACTGTGTGCCAACGGCTTCCGATAATGCAATTATTGACAGTAGTGATGTCGTCACGCTTCAGAATGCCGAAACCATTAATCATCTCACCATCTATGCAACAGCCATTCTAACTGATGCCGGCAATGACATGACCGTTACAGGCAACCTGATAGTGAACGGAACACACACTGGTACAAGACATCTCATTTTATCGGGAGGCGGCACTACCATTGACGGCTCAGGGGTTATCAGCAATACAATGGATATAAGGATTCAAGGAGGGAATAAGACCATATTGTCAACTGCAGTGCTCACAAAATCAGGAAGAGACGTGGATATCAGAACTAACGGCATAACAGTTACCAATAATGGCAATTTTACCATATCAGATGGCAATCGCCTGCTGGGCGGCAATGTTGCCAGGGTATGGGTTAATGCGGCAAATGCTACATTCAATGTCGGAGGAGGGTTATTTGACGCTCAGGCAGGGGTGCTTGATGCTTCAGCACCAGGCAATACAGTTAATTATAATGGCACGGCAAATCAAAACGTAAAAGTGCCATCTTCTTCCTATTACAACCTTACGATATCCGGAGGGGCTACGAAATCAACAACCGGCAACATTACGGTGGCAAATGACTTGACCATTAGCAGCACGCTGGATGTGACCGGTGGCAATGACCAGATCAACCTTGGAGGCGACTGGCTAAACACGGGCAATTTTGTTGAAAGGAGTGGTACACTTGTTATTGACGGAACAGTTGCCCAGTCCATCACAAACACTTCAGGGGAGGCGTTTTATAATGTGACCGTTAACAAGACATCAGGAACGCTCACCATCAATGACGATGTTACTGTTTCGAGCACTGCGGGAGGAACCTTAACCATGACTTCGGGAAATATCATAACCGGAACGGATACCCTGATTCTCGGTACAGGAACAGGCAATGTAGGCAACCTGACCCGTACAGGGGGAGCGGTTGTTGGCTTCTTCAAAAGGTGGTTTACAAATACAGGCACTCCGGGTGCCCCGGTTTTGTTTCCGGTGGGAACTTCAACGAATTATCGCCCTGCCGAACTTACTTTCACTTTGTTGGGAACAAATGGAGCAGTGGTAGCTGATTTTGTAGTAGCAGCTCCGGGTAAAGGCGGCCTGCCGCTGGGAGAGGCGCCTCTTTCGCCTCCTGACAGCACGCGCAATACGTTTACTGAAGGTTACTGGCACATAGCGGCTGTCAGCGCTTTGGCCAGTACCGATTACAACCTGCGGCTTACAGGCAACGGGTTCACCAGCTATCCGATTAATGCAAGTACACGGGTTTTGAAGCGTGCAACCGGAACAACCGACTGGACATTAAACGGTAATCATGCAGGAGACGCTACACCTACTGCATTCCGAAACAATATGAATAACATATCCGATTTTGAATTTTGTTTTGGAGACACTGCTAATTGTACCCCACCTGTTACTTCTGTCATAACGGGTCCTGATTCGGTTTGCATCAATGATGACGGGGTGGCTTATTTTGTAACGCCTACCGGCGGTTCTACCTATAATTGGACCATTACAGGCGGATTAAAGGCAAGCGGAGGCAATACTGCCAGCATCACCGTTGACTGGGGAGGCACCAGTGGTTCAGGCAATGTACAGGTAGTTGAAACAAACAGTACAGGTTGCGTGGGTGATCCGGTTAATAAAGTCGTAATACTTCATCCTTTGGTAACTTCAACCATAACCGGAAACACCAATGTTGCTGAGTTTATAACCGGTGAGCCTTACTCAGTAACTAACAACACCGGCTATGTTTACACTTGGACCATCACCGGAGGTACCAAGGCAGGTGGAGGAACGACTAATAACATTACTGTAAACTGGGGTTCGGCAGGAATAGGAGATGTGCAGGTGGTGGCCAGCGTTACCGGTTGCGCCTCTGCCGCTGCTGAGAACCTGTCGGTTACCAAGTTCGGCATCATCAAAAGCATTATAACAGGCGACTGGGATCAGACCACAACTTGGGATTGCGCTTGCATTCCCACCGATATTGACAATGTGATTATTGACAGCAACGATGTAGTTACGCTTACAGCCAATGAAATTATTAACAACATTACTATTTATGCAACCGGAACTTTAGCCAATTCAACTTTTACCATGACGGTAAATGGCGATTACACCATTAGCGGAACACACTCAGGCTCCGGGCAGATCAACTTAGATGGTGCAAGTAAAAACATTGACGGCAATACAGGAAGTATCACCAATACTGCTTTATTGAGGATTACTGGTAATAAGACCATTCTATCCGGAGCAAGCATCACAAAGTCATCAGGCAATGTGGATATCGATGGAGCCTTTACCGTATTTAACAATGGCACAATCACGATAGGGGGTAACCTCACCGGCGGCAATGCATCTGCTACCTGGCGGCAGGAGGCAAATTCCAGTTTGACCATCAGTGGTGCATTGCTTGTAACAGGCGTACTCAATGCTGCTGCAAACAATAATACGGTAGATTACAACGGAGGAGGTGCACAAACCGTTAAAGTACCAACCTCCAACTACCATCACCTTAAAGTCACTAATTCAGGAACCAAAACGCTTGGGGGTAGTGTCGATATTAATGGAAATCTGACAATGTCTGGTACTGCGGTACTGGATGCAGGCGCCAATACCATCAACCTTGCCGGAAATTGGGACAATACTACCGTTTCTGACCTTTTTATTGAAGGGACATCTACAGTCATTTTTGATGGAAGCATAGCACAGAATATAAACCCGAACAATGCCTTCAGTGAAATTTTCAACAGCCTTACCATTAACAAAACAACTGGTGATATAACGCTTGGCACCACATCTAATGCAACCGTAAATGGCACGATGACCCTTACGAGCGGTGACATCATTACGGGAGCTAACATATTGATTATGAGTTCGAGCTCCACTTTGAGTGGTGGTGGCGTTTCGAGCCATGTGAACGGCAACATGCGGCATACAATTGCAGCGGTTGGACCAACAACGGTGGTATTTCCCGTTGGAAACGGTATTATTTACAGGAGAATAAACCTTGAAAACGTGAATCACACCTCTGGAGCAGCAGCGACCTACACCGCCAACATGATTAATAGTTCTGCTGGGGCTCTTGGCTATACTGTGCCCGGCACCCTTGTGAAGGTTTCTGGAATACGACATTGGGAAATCGTGCGTGCCGGAGCGGCCAATTTTACCGATGCAAGAGTGAGGTTATATTGGGGAGGTGATGACCAGGTAAGTGACTTGCCCAACCTTGCAGTGGCCAAAGATGACGGAGCAAGCAACTGGATTGACCTCAGCGGAACTGCTACAGGCTTGCCAGCATCGGGAGACATTCTTTCAGCCGTGTTTACAACTTTCAGCAAATTTGCCTTGGCCAACAGAACCGGAGGTGGTAATGCACTGCCAATCGAACTACTTTCATTCACTGCAAAGTTGAATAGTGATAAAGTGGATTTGAAATGGGTTACGCAAACTGAAACCAACAACGATTATTATACTGTGGAAAGGGCTACCTCCTCTGCCTTGCAGACATCTCCCCCAGGAAGCACAGAAGGTGTCTGGGAAACCGTGTCTGAAGTTTTAGGTGCAGGCAACAGCAACGAAAAACTCGAATACTCGGCAATAGATAAAAATCCATACATCGGTATATCTTATTACCGCTTAAAACAAACCGACTTTGACGGGAAGTTTAGTTATTCGAACATTGTGCCTGTTGAATATTACCCTATTTCTGTGGCCAATCCTGAAATTGAATTTATCATCTATCCCAACCCTTCACACGGAGATTATGTGAACATGAAAAGCAAGCAAAGTTACTTGCCGTGGGAAGAAATACTGGTAGTGGTAGTTGACATCAACGGCAGAGAATTTTATTCAAAAGTAGTGCTCACAGACGACAAAGGTGATTTCTTCACAGCCATTGATCCGTATCAGAAAATTCCTCCTGGAATATACGTGGTAATGGGCTCATCGAATGATGAGATTTACAGCGAGATTCTGATAGTTGAATAGGGCGGCTATCTCGTGCTGAGTAGAGCTGTCGTACAGCAATGGCTTGGACTCTTGTAATCCTAAGATTTTCAGTTATTTAATTTTATTTTTCCTTCCTGATAAATTCGTTAATTTTATCTAAAAATAGGCACTTGTTTTTAATCGTTTAAAAACAATAGCTTATCGCAGTGCAATTGCCTTTTATCGAGCTGTTTAAGTATATAAATTTAGTTGAAACCAAATAGCCCTTTTTTCGTAAAACGAACCAATTTGTGTTAATCTATAGATTAACAGGTTACGGAACAGGACTAATGCAAGTGGCAAATAACTTTTTCAAAAAAACTTTTTCTTCTTTAAACAGGAAAGCTATACTCCTGCTCTTCAGGTTAGTGGCAATTCTTTTCCTGTTGCTTGGAACGCTGTCAACTTTTTCCCAAACCACCTATTACTCGAGAGCCACCGGTGACTGGGATGTGAACTCCACATGGTCAACAATTGCTTGTAATGGGGTTGCTGCTGCTGCTTTCCCAGGTGCGGCAGACAATATCGTCATTTGTGCTAATCACACTGTTCTCAATACCGGGCCGGAGACTGTTGCTGACTTAACTGTCAATGCCAACGGTATATTCGACATGGATGGAGCAAACCTTGTTGTTACCGGTGATTTGGTCTTAAACGGGCAACTCATCAATGGCGGCCGCCTTCGGTTGGACGGAGTGAATACCGACATTGATGGGCTTGGCTCCTCAGATGCCAGCATTAGAGTCGAATTCAGGGTTGGGGATAAAACCGTGCTCTCCAGTGCCAACATCACTTTCGGGCGCGATATAATGGTTCAAACCGGCATCACCGTTACCAATTATGGCACTGTTACTGCGCAGCGTAATCTCAACGGGCAGGCGGCCAGCTCCACCTGGATCAATGAATCCAACTCCCGCCTCAATGCGGCTAATGCCGTGCTCAACAACGGAACGCTTACCGCCTCTGCCACAGGCAATACTGTCAACTATAATCGGGCTGGTGGGCAAACAGTAAAACTGCCAACTTCTTCTACCTATTACCACCTAGAAATACAGGGCAACAACGTCAAATCATTAGCGGGCAACACCGTTGTTTTGGGCGATTTGACCATCGCCAGCACATTGGATGTAACCGGAAATAACTGGAGCTTGAATGTGGGTGGCAACTGGGACAACAGCGGTGTGTTTACGGAACGGCTTAATACGGTAACATTTGACGGTTCAGGCGCGCAATCCATCACTAATACGCTTGGGGAAACATTTTACGATATGACTGTCAATAAATCGGTTGGGACTTTAATCCTCAATAACAATGCAACAGTTATCAACACCTTAACGATAACTGCCGGAGTCATTGACGCTTCTGCCGGTACCTTGACGTTGGGAGATGCCTGCACCAACGAAGGGACATTGTCTTACACAGCAGGGCAAATCATCGGCTCGTTTGAAAGGTGGATAAACAACCCTCCAGCTGCCAATTACTCTTTCCCTGTGGGAACTTCTTCTGATTATCGTCCCGCTTTAATTACGATAAATACAATGGCAACCTGCGGATCTTTGACAGGCGAATTTATTGCTTCTGACCCAGGTAGCAACGGGCTGCCGCTGGGTGAAGCACCCATTTCTCCTCCCGACAGTGTGCGTAATACTTTCATAGAAGGATATTGGACCTTAACTACTGCCAACGGATTGTCCGTTTCCGATTACAATCTTGATTTGGAAGGCAACGGCTTTACGAGTTTTACCGTCAATCCTGCCACACGCCTGCTCACCCGCGCCAGTGCTGGCAGCGCATGGGTACTTAACGGGACACACGGAAATGCAACAGGTGATACGACACATAGAACCAACGTCACCTTGTTATCTGCCCAATATGCCTTTGGCGATACCTCGAACTGCACGGGGCCAAGCACTTCAAACATCACAGGGCCGGATTCTGTTTGTACCGATGATGCAGGCGTGGGTTATTTGGTTACCAATACCCCCGGTTCCAGCTATACC
Organism: Flavobacteriales bacterium; assembly: GCA_002746335.1. Classification (GTDB taxonomy): domain Bacteria; phylum Bacteroidota; class Bacteroidia; order Flavobacteriales_H. The sequence goes on from NVWW01000169.1 coordinate 10,738, forward strand.
TGGACAGTAACAGGAGGAACCATAGTGCCTCCAAACGGCCTAAACAATGTTACTATAGATTGGGGCAGTATGGGAATGGTCGGCAACGTGCAGGTGGTGGAAAACAACGGCTGCACTAATGGCGCTCCGGTGGACACGGCAGTCAATATTCACACCATTCCACCCTCTTCAATATCAGGTGATGATGCCGTTGCTGAAAATACCGACAGTGTATTTTATAAAGTTATACCCAGCCCCGGTTATACTTATACCTGGACGGTTACAGGAGGAAGTGTGATTTTCGGTCAGGGCACTGACAGTATTTTAGT
>NVWW01000170.1 GCA_002746335.1 Flavobacteriales bacterium
CATCAGTTTTAGCAGGGAACACCCCAACAACAGGCACAGGAGCTTGGTCCACCATAGCAGGCACAGGCAGTGCCGATGTCATTGCTGACCCTACTTCCGTTGTCAGCGGCTTGACTATTGGTGGCTCTTCCACCTTGAGATGGACAATCTCCAATGGTGTTTGTCCTTCATCGACCGATGATGTTACAATTAACGTGGACGCATCGCCTACCGTAGCTGCGGCAGGTCCTGATCAGAACTTATGTAATGTAATTACTACTACTTTAGCAGCAAATATCCCAACGACAGGAACAGGTGCCTGGTCAACAATTTCTGGAACAGGCAGTGCTGATGTGGTGGGCGATCCTACGTCCACAGTAAGTGGTTTAACAATAGGAGGCTCATCCACATTGAGATGGACAATTTCCAATGGTGTTTGCCCAGCTTCCACAGATGATGTAATCATTAATGTAGATGCTTTGCCTACCACAGCCGATGCTGGTCCCGATCAGGGGCTGTGTGGAGTTACTACTTCAACCTTAGCAGGAAATACACCGACAAGTGGAACGGGTGCTTGGACAACAATTTTTGGAACAGGCAGTGCTGATGTTCCGGCTTCACCAACATCTACAGTAAGCGGATTAACCATAGGTGCATCGTCTACTTTGAGATGGACAATTTCCAATGGTGTTTGCCCTGCTTCCACAGATGATGTGGTCATTACGGCAGATGACGTCCCGACCGTTGCTGCGGCAGGCCCCGATCAGGTATTGTGCAATATAACCACTACAACTTTGGCAGGAAATACCCCAACAGTAGGTACAGGGGCGTGGTCAACAATTGCAGGGACGGGAAGCGCGGATGTGCCAGCCGACCCGACATCCACTGTAAGTGGCCTGACAATTGGCGCTTCCACTACTTTCAGATGGACAATTTCCAGCGGTAGTTGCGGCTCCACTTCTGACGATGTAGTGGTAACGGTTGATGCCGCACCCACCGTAGCTGATGCAGGCCCTGACCAAAGCTTGTGTAATGTTACGAGTACGATATTGGCTGGCAATACACCGACAACCGGTACGGGCACTTGGTCTATCGTTTCGGGTTCTTGTACCATTACAACACCCGCATCGCCCACATCTACGGTAACCGGGCTTTCAGCAGGTTCATCTGTTACGCTAAGATGGACGATTTCCAACGCATCCTGTCCGGCATCAACAGACGATGTGAACATAACGGTGGCTTCAACACCATCTTCTGCTGCAGCAGGCCCCGACCAGATTTTGTGCAATGTAATAACATCAACTTTGGCAGGAAACACCCCTACTTCGGGAACAGGCACGTGGACAGTTGTTGCTGGGGCGGCAACGGTAACAACGCCCGCTGACCCAACTTCTGGCGTAACGGGATTGGTGATTGGCGCCACAGTTTCGCTGGAATGGGCTGTTTCCAACGGGACGTGTATCACCAACAGGGATACGATGACTATTCAAGTGGATGCCAGCCCGACTGTTTCCGCTGCAGGTCCCGACCAGAATTTATGCAATGTAATTACCGCTATTTTGGCAGGAAACGCGCCAGCGGTTGGAACGGGAGTTTGGTCAACAGTTTTGGGTACGGGCAATGCAGATGTTGTTGCTGACCCGACATCTACGGTAAGTGGATTGACGATAGGTGGCTCATCTACATTAAGATGGACAATTTCAAACGGAGTTTGCCCATCTTCTACCGATGATGTCGTCATAAATGTAGATGCTAACCCAACAGTTGCTGCGGCCGGTGCTGACCAAAATCTATGTAATGTAATTACAACAATATTAGCAGCCAACACTCCGACCACAGGCATAGGCTCATGGTCAACGGTCTTGGGTAGTGGCGTTGCCGATGTGGTGGCTGACCCGACATCCACGGCAAGTGGCTTGACTATTGGCGGTTCAACCACCTTGCGCTGGACAATTTCCAATGGTGTTTGTCCTTCTTCCACAGATGATGTTGTTATTAATGTGGATGCATCACCTACTACCTCAGCCGCAGGCCCCGACCAAAATTTGTGTAATGTAACAATAGCAACTTTAGCAGGAAATGCACCAGCTACTGGCAGCGGCACATGGACAGTGATTTCGGGAACGGCCACCGTAACCACGCCTTCATCGGCAACTTCGGGGGTTACAGGGCTTGTCATTGGCGCAAGCGCACAACTCGAATGGGCCATTTCAAACGGTGTTTGCACAACTTCAAGAGACACGATGACCATTCAGGTGGATGCCCCACCCACTGCTTCGGATGCTGGCCCCAACCAGTCCATTTGCGCCAGCACCGCAACCTTGGCGGGAAATACGCCAACCACAGGAACAGGAACATGGACAGTGGTTTCGGGTGCTGGAATTGTAACAACGCCTTCCGGCCCTACTTCCACTATTACGGGACTAACAGCAGGCACAACCCGGGTGGAATGGGCCATTTCCAATGGTGCTTGCGGAATTTCGAGAGATACGGTTCAAATTGACATCGGTGCCATCCCGATTATTGACGCAGGTCCCGACCAAAATCTTTGCAATGTAACCACGACAACTCTTGCGGGAAACATACCGGGCTCTGGGTCGGGGGCATGGACGGTGTTGGCTGGCGGAGCAACGGTTACTACCCCAACAAGCCCGACTTCAGGCGTAACGGGATTAACCACAGGACTAAATCAATTTGAATGGACAATTACCGATGCGGGCTGTGTTTCTTCTGATATTGTGGATGTGAATGTATTTGATATTCCAACGGTGTCAGATGCAGGCCCCGACCAAACCATTTGCGCTACAACCACTACTTTGGCAGGAAACACGCCTGTTACGGGAACTGGCGCATGGGCGGTGATTTTCGGCTCATCTACTGTAACAACACCATCCAGCTCAACCTCGACCGTTACAGGATTAACACCTGGTTCTTCCGATACATTAACCTGGACAATTTCCAATGGTGCTTGTTCGAGTGATATTGATACGGTGGTGATTAATGTTGACCAAAACTCTACAACCGCAGCCGCAGGCCCCGACCAAAACCTGTGTAACGTCACAACATCAACCTTAGCGGGAAATACACCTACAATTGGAAGCGGTCTTTGGGCAGTGATTGGTGGCTTATCTATCGTAACCGCACCTGCCAGCCCAATTTCTGGCATAACGGGCTTGACAATTGGCTCATCTGATACATTGACTTGGACGATTTCCAACGGAGTTTGCCCGAATTCGGTAGATACTGTCATTATCAATGTAGCAGACCTGCCAACAGTTGCAGCTGCAGGCCCTGACCAAAACCTGTGCGGAGTAACAACAGCAACTTTGGCGGGCAATGCTCCAACATTTGGAACAGGAAACTGGAGTGTGTTTTCAGGAACGGCAACGATTACCGACCCAACCAATCCTACTTCGGGGGTAACGGGATTGGTGCTTGATGCTTCCGCCACTTTGCGCTGGACTATTTCAAGTGGGGCATGTGTTGCTTCTACGGATGATGTCGTCATTTCAACGGATGCAACTCCAACCACTGCCGCTGCTGGCATAGACCAAAACCTGTGTAATGTTACAACAGCAACTTTGGCAGGAAACACACCTTCTTCAGGAACTGGCGCATGGGCAGTGATTTTCGGTTTATCGAGTGTAACCGTTGCCGCTGACCCGACTTCCGCGGTTACAGGATTAACGATTGGAAGTACCGACACTTTGACTTGGACGATTTCCAACGGGGTTTGCCCCAATTCAGTGGACACAATGGTCATCAGTGTGGATGCAAATCCCACCGTGGCTGCGGCAGGCCCCGACCAAAATCTGTGTAATGTTACCACAGCAACTTTAGCGGGAAATGTCCCAACTACAGGTACAGGAACATGGACACTTATTCTCGGAACAGCCACCATTACCACACCTTCATTGGCAACTTCAGGGGTTACGGGATTAGCCGTAGGCGGTTCTGCTACTTTAAGATGGACAATTGCAAATGGAGTTTGCGCAAGTTCAACAGATGATGTCATCATCAATGTTGATCAGGAACCCACTATTTCCACAGCAGGTCCTGACCAGTTGTTATGTGCAGCATCAACAACAATACTCGCAGGAAATACACCAACAATCGGCACAGGAAGTTGGTCGGTTGTTTTCGGAACGGCAACCGTGGATGTTCCAGCTTCTCCAACTTCAGCCGTCTCAGGATTGGTTGCAGCAACTACTGATACTTTGCGATGGACGATTTCCAACGGGGTTTGCCCTGCCTCCACAGATGATATGGTTATTGATAATGGCGATGCGGTAACCATAGCCGCTGCAGGTCCAGACCAAAATTTGTGTAATGTTACCACAGCAACTTTGGCAGGGAATACACCGGCAGTTGGAACGGGTGCTTGGTCAGTGGTTTCGGGAATAGTGACCGTTACCACGCCATCTAGTCCGACCTCAGGTGTAACTGGATTGGTGATTGGCACTTCCGCAACCTTGCGTTGGACAATAACCAGCGGTTCTTGCGTGCCATCAACCGATGATGTCATCATTTCAGTGGACGACCCACCCACCACGGCAGCTGCAGGTGCAGACCAAACGCTTTGCAATGTAACCACATCAACATTGGCTGGAAACACACCCGTAATTGGAATCGGCACTTGGGCTGTGATTTTCGGTTCATCAACTGTAACTACGCCATCAAGCCCTACTTCGGGGGTTACCGGATTGACATCGGGAAGCACAGACACGCTGACCTGGACGATTTCCAACGGAGTTTGCCCGAATTCTGTGGATACGATGTGGCTACAAATTGACCAGTCGCCCACCACCGCAGCCGCAGGCTCTGACCAAAACTTATGTAATATAACCACTTCTGCTTTGGCAGGAAATACCCCAACAGTTGGAACGGGGGCTTGGTCAACAATTGCGGGAAGCGGTACAGCCGATGTGCCTGCTTTAGCCACATCCACAGTAAGTGGATTAACGATAGGGGCATCAACTACTTTGCGTTGGACGATTTCCAACGGGGTTTGTCCGAGTTCAACAGATGATATTACCATCAATGTAGCCGACCCGCCTACCACCGCTGCTGCCGGTCCGGACCAAAATCTCTGTAATGTTATAACTACCACTTTGGCAGGAAATACACCAGCCATCGGGACCGGAAGCTGGTCAGTGGTTTTGGGAATCGCAACGGTGGATGTGCCTGCTGACCCCACTTCAACCGTATCGGGATTGGTGATTGGCGCTTCCGCTACTTTGCGCTGGACAACAACCAATGGCGCATGTACGAGCACTGATGATGTGATTATTTCTGTGGACGACTTGCCCACAACCGCTGCGGCAGGGGCTGACCAAAATCTATGTAATGTAACAACCGCTACATTGGCAGGAAATACACCCACTGTTGGAACAGGCGCTTGGTCAACCATTGCAGGGAGCGGCACAGCTGATACACCCGGCTCGCCAACTTCGGGGGTAAGCGGGTTGACCATTGGCGGCTCGACCACCCTGCGTTGGATGATTTCAAACGGGGCGTGCCCATCTTCTACAGATGATGTAATCATCAATGTAGCAGCTACGCCAACAACGGCAGCCGCAGGCTCCGACCAAGGGTTGTGTAATGTAATCACTACCACTTTGGCAGGAAATACACCATCTGATGGTACGGGAAGCTGGTCAGTGGTTTCGGGAACAGCTACGGTTGATGTGCCTGCTGACCCAACTTCAACCGTTTCTGCAATGGTAGTTGGCGATACGGCCACATTGCGGTGGACTATTTCCAATGGCGGATGCACGCCTTCCACCGATGATGTAACAATCATTGTTTACGATTTACCAACTACCGCAGCTGCAGGCCTCGACCAAAACCTTTGCGCCACTACAACAACAACATTGGCTGGAAACATCCCAACTGTCGGCATAGGAAATTGGACTGTAATTGCGGGAGCAGCTACGATTACCACGCCATCATCCCCAACATCAACGGTTACTGGATTAGTATTGGATGCATCAGCCACCTTGCGCTGGACGATTTCAAATGGAACTTGTCCGAGTTCTTTTGATGATGTAACGGTTTCAGTGGATGCCAGCCCCACGGTAGCAGCCGCAGGCCCAGACCATAATTTGTGCAATGTAATCACCACTACTTTGGCAGCCAACACCCCGACAACAGGAACAGGAGCATGGTCAACCGTATCAGGTACGGGCAGTGCGGATGTAGTAGCAGACCCTACATCCACGGCAAGTGGATTGACCATAAGTGGTTCGTCCACATTGAGATGGACAATCAGCAATGGGGTATGCCCTGCATCCACTGATGACATTGTCATTAATGTAGCAGGAATACCAACAACCGCAGCCGCAGGCCCCGACCAGAATTTGTGTAATGTTACCACCGCTACTTTAGCAGGAAATGCACCCGCGGTGGGCACAGGAGCATGGTCAACCATTTCTGGAACGGGAACGGCAGATACGCCTTCTTCCGAAACATCCACAGTCAGTGGCTTGACCATTGGTGGCTCATCAACATTGAGATGGACGATTTCCAGCGGAGCATGCCCGAGCTCAACCGATGAAGTAACAATTAATGTTGATATCCAACCAATTTCAAGTGCAGGCCCCGACCAGGATTTGTGCAATGTAACTTCAACCATTTTGGCGGGAAATACGCCTACGGCAGGAACAGGTATCTGGGTGGTGATAGCAGGCACGTCTGTCGTTTCTGCCCCTGTCGACCCGACCTCAACGCTAACAGGACTTGGACCGGGTGCTTCCGACACATTGACGTGGACGCTCACTAACGGAGTTTGCCCCGCATCGGTGGACACTGTGGTCATCAGCGTTTCTACGCCTGTTACCGCAGCCGCCGCAGGCCCCGACCAGACGTTGTGTAATGTAACTACAACAACTTTGGCAGGAAACATACCCACAACGGGCACAGGCAGTTGGTCAACCATTTTAGGCACAGGCACAGCCGATACACCTTCTTCCGAAACATCCACAGTTAGTGGTTTAACCGTAGGCGCTTCTACCACGTTGAGATGGACAATTCTCAATTTGGGTTGTAGCAGCACGGACGATGTGGTAATTACAGTGAACAACCCGCCAGTAATCGCAGCCGCAGGCCCTGACCAGAACTTGTGTACAACTACCACCACTACACTTGCAGGCAACGATCCAGCACCCGGAACGGGAAGCTGGTCAGTAATTTCAGGCCCAGCTATTATTGCCGACCCAACAAATTTCGCATCCAGCGTAAGCAATGTCAATCTCGGTACTTCTTCAACTTTAGTTTGGACGGTTAGTAGCGGGATTTGTGCCCCGTCAACCGATACAGTGATTATCAGCGCATATGATTTGCCGACTACCGCTAATGCTGGTCCTGATGGCACGTTGTGTAATTCAGCCACGACAATCCTTGCGGGGAACACTCCTACTATCGGAACAGGCATTTGGTCTGTGATTTCGGGCACGGCAACAGTTGATACACCTTCTGACCCAACATCTACCGTTTCGGGAATGATTCCAGGAACTACGGTTACTTTCCGCTGGACAATTTCGAGCGGTTCGTGCGCGCCTTCTTCGGATGATGTTACTCTTCAAATTGATGAATTGCCGACTACAGCCGATGCGGGTCTCGGTCAGGCACTCTGTGGCTTAACATCAACCACAATGACCGCTAATACACCGACTGTCGGCACAGGAAACTGGACATTGATTGCAGGTACAGGAACAATTGCAGATGCATCTGATCCTGTTACTGGAATTACAGGCTTGCTTACAAGCACTTCTTCCACTTACAAATGGACGATTTCCAATGGTTTTTGCCCGAATTCAACAGATGACATTATTATTTCTGTGGATTTACCACTAACCGTACCGAATGCAGGGCCTGATCAAACTGTATGTAATGATGATTCCACCATGCTTGCAGCAAATACTTCTATTGTTGGAACGGGAACATGGTCTGTCTTTTCGGGAACAGGAATAGTAACCGACCCCTTAAACGAGAGCTCAAGTATTACCGGCATGACAATAGGCGCATCTACGACACTTGTTTGGACGATTTCCAGCGCAACTTGTGGTAGCGCAAGCGATACCATGACGATAACTGTAGATGAATTGCCAACAACTTCAGCCGCAGGCTCCGACCAAAACATCTGCGACATTACTACGGCTACGCTTGCCGCGAATACGCCAACAATAGGCACAGGAAATTGGGCCTTGATGTCAGGAACGGGAACATTTGCTGATTCGCTCAATCCTGTAACAACGGTATCATCATTAATCATTGGGGCTTCTTCTATATTCAGATGGACAATTATCAACGGCTCGTGTGCACCTTCAGTGGATGACATTACTATTAATGTAGCCACATCGCCAACAGCCAGTGCGGGTCCCGACCAGAATTTGTGTGACACAACCGCTACTACTTTGGCAGGAAATGTCCCAACAGAAGGCACAGGTACTTGGTCGGTGGTTTCCGGAACAGCTACCATCACTGCTACATCTGACCCGACCACTACCATTACAGGACTTGTCATTGGCGATTCAGTCGTATTGCGGTGGACGATTGTGAACGGCTCTTGTCCTGTCTCAACGGATGATGTAACAATCATAGTTTACGATCAACCCACTGTTGCTGCTGCAGGCCCGGACCAAAACCTATGCAGCAGCACCACTACAACAATGACAGGAAATGTCCCCACAGTTGGAACGGGCGTTTGGTCTGTTACTTCGGGAACGGCAACATTTACGGATTCAACTAATGCAACTACAGCAGTTAGCGGATTAACAATTGGCTCAACGGCTATTTTGAAATGGACGATTTCCAACGGAATCTGTGTGAGTTCTTCTGATGAAATGATTGTGAATGTTGCGACACAGCCTACAGCCAATGCAGGTCTCGACCAGCAATTGTGTGACACTACACAAACCACATTGGCAGGAAATACAGCCACTGAAGGAACAGGAACTTGGACATTGGTTTCAGGAACAGCAGTCATTGCCGATGTGAACGACCCTTTCAGCAATGTTACGGGATTAACCATTGGCGGGACAGACACTTTAGTTTGGTCCATTACCAACAGCACCTGTGTGCTTTCCGAAGATACGGTGGTCATCAATATTTATGATGTTCCAACAACCGCCAATGCAGGGATTGACCAAACACTGTGCAATGTTACGAGCACCACGCTTTCGGGCAATACGCCCGCCATCGGAACGGGCAGTTGGTCTGTGATTTCAGGAACCGGAACAGTTACAGATACCTTAAATCCGAGTTCAACAATCACTGGATTAACTGTTGGAACATTAACGACTTTACGTTGGACAATTTCCAATGGGGCCTGCTTAAATTCAACGGATGATGTGATAATTCAGATTGATGATTTGCCCACGACCGCCAATGCTGGTATCAACCAAGTGCTTTGTGGTGTATCTTCCGCTACGCTTGCTGCGAATGTGGCAACTATCGGAACGGGAACGTGGTCTGTGATTTCTGGAACGGCAAGTGTTTCTTCTGTCAACGACCCGACCTCAGCAGTAACAGGATTGGTTGCAGGCACATCTGATACACTGCGCTGGACGATTTCCAACGGTGTTTGCCCGCCATCCTCCGATGATATGGCTATTCAAATTGATGAAACTCCAACCGCAGCGAATGCGGGTCCTGACCAAAATCTCTGTAACGTAATAACAACAACATTAGCAGGAAACACTCCAACTATTGGAACAGGCAGTTGGTCAACGGTTTCGGGGACCGCAACAGCAGGTGTGCCCACCGATCCGACTTCAACTGTATCAGGGTTGACCATTGGCGGAACATCTGTTTTGAGATGGACTACAACTAATGGTTCTTGTGCGCCATCCACTGATGATGTTATTATTACGAGTTATGAATTGGCAACAACCGCCAATGCCGGTGTTGACCAAATCATTTGCAGCGACACTTCAACAACAATGGCAGCAAATGTTGCTGTGATTGGAACGGGAACGTGGTCGGTAATTACGGGAACAGCGACTATTGCATTGCCTAATGACCCAACTTCGCAAATGAACGGATTAGTGGCAGGAACAGATGATACTTTGCTTTGGACGATTGCCAATGGCGCGTGCCCTGCAACATCCGATACAGTTGCGCTGAATGTAATTTTTTCACCAACGGCAGATGCAGGAACAAACCAAACGGTTTGTGCCAATAATCCTGCTGCAACATTATCAGGGATCATAACAGAAGCAGCAGGTGGCGTGTGGTCAACTTCGGGCAGTGGCATTTTTGACGATACGGTTTCCATGACCGCCACTTACATGCCAAGCGATATAGATACGGCTACAGGAACCATCTTTTTGATTTTGACTTCCACAGGAAATGGCAACTGCACCGCAGCAGTGGATTCGATGACACTCACCATTTTGCCTGCGCCAGTGGTGAATGCGGGATTGGATGAAGTCGTTTGTTCGGACACGGCAGGCGTGGCGCTGAACGGCTTGATTTCCAACGCTCCGGGTGGCATTTGGACGACCAGCGGAACGGGCACTTTCAGTGATTCCTCCAACTTGAATGCCACTTATGTGCCTTCAATTGTTGACACGATTGGCTATACCGATATATTGGTGTTGAGTTCAGTTATTGCAAACGGTTGCCTGCTCGTTACCGATACCATGCTTGCCAATTTTACGCCAGAGCCTTATTTGGATGCAGGCGCAGATATTACGGTTTGTGTACACGGTCCTGCTATTGCTTTGAGTGGATACGTTACAGGTGGGGCATCCACAGCCAAATG
>NVWW01000038.1 GCA_002746335.1 Flavobacteriales bacterium
TGTATATCAACTGAATACCGATAACGGTTTAGCAAGTGGAAATGTTAACCATATATTAATGGATAGCAATACCGTTTGGCTTGCCACCAACAAGGGGATGAACAAAATCACCTTCACTGATTACGAATCGTTTAATTATAAAGCGGAAACATACAATACAGTAGACGGCCTTGCATCCAATGAAATCAACCAGGTGACCAGGTCAGGCAATAAAATTTGGGTGGCCACCAATAAAGGGCTAACGTTTTTCAATCCTGAAAAATTAAAACCAGACACTACTCCAACACCAATTTACATTACGGGAATAAAAATAGGAGAAGAAGACACGGTGATTCAGGATAGATATGAATTGGATTACACTCAGAATCACATTGTAATCAATTACATCGGTTTATCATACAAAGACCCGGGAAAACTGCAATACACCTATAAAATGCAAGGGATAGACAGCACGTGGATGCATACCTCTAACAGGTCTGTTCAATATACAACACTGCCCAGCGGTGATTACACTTTTGTAGTAAGCGTAATCAATGGAGACGGCTATCAAAATACATTACCCGCAACAATTAAATTTTCAATTGCCCCACCATTTTGGCTTACGTGGTGGTTCAGACTGTTATGCCTGGTGGCCGTTATAATGGCTGTTTATGCATTTTTCAAGATTAGAGTACTGACTTACAACAAAGACGTAGTTCGGGAATTAATGGTTTTGCTGCTAAACAAGACAAAACGAAAAAAATACCTGGTTATCCAAACGTCACTGAACCTGACCAAAATTGATACGAATAAGATACTTTGGATTCAAGCTGCAAGCAATTATGTGGAAATAGTTACTACTAAAAAGACGCACCTTATCCGAATTTCAATGACCTCCATTCACGAGAAATTGCCTTTAAAACAGGAGTTTCTTCGTTTGCACCGCTCCTATATTGTACGTATAGACAAAATCACCGCAATCAATGCCGATTCGGTAAAGGTTGGTAAAAAGGATGTCCCGGTTGGGAAATCCTATAAAGCAGCATTAAAAGAGCTAAAAAAACAGCTCGCCTTGTAAGAAAAACACATCTTTTTGCGCGTTTCAAAACGTTAAACCAAGCAATTTTTCCATTTCATCTTTTTGGAAGTGTGCCGTTCGCACCAAATTTCGGCACTTTCACACCAAATGCATTCAAAAGCTTGACAATAGGCGGTTTCACTTCTTAGTTTTGAGCAATCATCAGTTTTAAATTTCTAATGCTTTTTCCTTTATTGAAATTAAAAATAAACAAACCCATAATTAAGAAACAATTATGAAAACAAGGATTCAAAAATCGAACAATAAGATGAGCATTATTTTAGCATTCTTGCTCGTGCTTACTAATGTATCAACCGCTCAAGAGGATTATTGTGCAGCTTATCTGTTTAGTCCAAATAATGCAACGACATCCACTATTCAAGGTGGACAAGTAACAATAATAAATAAGACCATCCATTTTACAAATGGCACTCCGTTTAATTCCAGTGCAGGTTGGTTTGTTGTTTGGTATTTGAATTGTTTCGGTACCCTTGCAATAATTGCTTCCATTCCTGCAAGTGATTTTCAACACAATGACACCTGGACGTTTGATTTACCTTGCGATTTTGGAGCTTGCAATTTGGGACAGTTATATCTTGGCTATACTACCACTGGCCCGTCAACTTTGGCGGCTTGTTATAATTTCCATACAGTTACTATAACCGGAACGGTTAATATCTCTAGCATTGGTAATTCTTCCATTTGCCTTGGTGATTGCATTACTTTAACTGCTTCATCCGGACTTAGTAATTATTCATGGAACCCTGGTGGTTCTATTTCCCCTTCAATTACGGTATGTCCTACAAACACAACTACGTATTCCGTAACTGCGGTTAATTCTAATGGCTGCATTTCCAGTGATAATATTACTATTGGTATTCACACCCCTCCACCAGCTCTTACTATTAGTCCAGATCAATTCATTTGTCCTGGGGAAAGTGCTACTTTAACTGTCTCACTTATTAACGGAGATGAAACTGCCGTTTGGGAGCCTGGAATTTTACAAGGTACTTCTATTACAGTGAATCCCACAACTACTACAACATATACTGTAACGTTCTATGGAGGAGCAACACAGTACTGTACTGATCCTTCTGCAACTGTTATTGTAAATGTGATACCTAAACCTATAGCAGATTTAGGCCCTGATCAGACCATCTGTTCTGGACAAAGTGTTACGCTAAATGGATGCTTACTAGGACAACAAGGACAACAAGGACAATATAGTTACTCATGGACTGGTTTCATTGGCCTCATACCATCTTCCGGAACGCCTTGTAACATCACCGTAAGTCCTACATCAAATGCAACTTATTGCCTAACTATTACTGATAATATAACCGGATGTGAATCTATTCCGAGTTGTGTGAATGTTTATGTAGATGATCCTATAACCCCTTTAATAGCCTTACCATTAAATATTTGTGCCGGAGAAGAAATTTGTTTTACTGGTGGATTTACTGGTGGAGGAGGTAATAACGATCCAATTTATTCATGGAGTTTCGGTGATGGAAATAGTTCGACAAGCACTACTACAGCAACCGCGTGCAATATCTATTCATCTCCCGGCACTTATAATGTTTCTTTTACCATAATAAACGCTTGCGGCCTTCATTCAACAAGTGGATCTGTTGTGGTATATGCTCCTCCCGTTCTTTCTCTCAATGCCTATCCTACTTGTCAAACCCAATGCACAGGTTCGATAGATATGAATGTAACCGGTAATGGATCTTTTACTTTCTCTTGGACAGGACCGCTTGGGTATACAAGTACTTTTGAAGATCTATCTGGATTATGTTCAGGCACTTATAATGTAACGGTAACTGATGTATATGGCTGTGAATCTACGGGCAGCATTGATATCTTGCAAGGATCTCCTCCTATAGCAGATTTAGGCCCTGATCAGACCATCTGTTCTGGACAAAGTGTTACGATAAATGGATGCTTACTAGGACAACAAGGACAACAAGGACAATATAGTTACTCATGGACCGGTCCTACTGGCCTCCTCCCAACTCAAGGAACACCCTGTGGCATCACCGTAAGTCCTATATCAGATGCAACTTATTGCATAACAATCACAGATAATTTTAATGGATGTGTTTCAAATCAAAGTTGTGTAACTGTATATATAGACAATCCTGTCACGGCATCGTTTTTGCCTTTAAATGGTTGCCCAAACCAAGAGATTTGCTTTCCTGTAACCCAGCCAATAAATGGGTTTGGTGACAATCCAACATTTATTTGGGATTTCGGTGATGGTAATACTTCAACAAGTAACACCACAGCAGAAGGATGTAATACTTATTTAGTTCCTTTCACATATGTCGTCACATTTACGGTAATAAATACATGTAGTAGTTCTTCAACAACACAAAATGTAATTGTGAATACTCCTCCTACCGTAGATGCGGGGCCAGACCAAACAGTTTGTCAAGGTGATGTTATTACCCTGAATGCTACGGGCAATTCTGGTCTTAACTATGTTTGGTTGATTGACGATACTGATTATATTTTTAACCTTATCGGACAAAGTGTTACGTTCAGTGCAAGTACATCCTTTTTTGAAGCCACAGTAATTGCGACTGATCCTGTCACAGGTTGTTCCTCAGAAGATGTACTAAATATTTTTGCTGATTTAGGTATCAACCATCTTGCAAGTCAGGTAGGTATTTGTCCAGGAGGAAGTATTTTACTCAACGTTCTTGGTAATAACACGTATACATATAGTTGGTCTCCAACAACAGGATTAAACAACCCTAACATCCAAACCCCGGTTGCAAGCCCATCTACAACAACTACTTACACAGTAACCGGAACCAGTTCAAACGGTTGTGTTTTCACAGATCAGGTTACGGTATTTATTAATTCACTCCCCAGCGTGTCATTAACAGAAACGAATAATAATTGTTGTGGCCCTAAAGTCATAACTGCTACACCATCAGGAGGGGCCCAACCTTACACCTACTTATGGAATACTGGTGCCACTTCATCAAGTATAAGCGTGATTCCGGCCTTTACTACAACTTATAGTGTTACAGTTACTGACGCGAACGGGTGTGATGGTATCGATTTCATTACTGTAGATAAATTACTATTTGGACCCTTCAATGTTTCTATTCCTAATGTATTTACTCCCAATGGAGATAATATTAATGATCTTTGGCTACCAAATGATCCTACAAATCCATCAGGAAATTTTTATAATGCCTGTTCTTTCACTTTAACAGTATACGGTAGATGGAATCAACCTGTACACATACTTGCAGGTGCAGCATCATTTCCGGGAGGATTCAGTGGCAATGTAATAAATTGGGATGGATCATATTTTGGTGGTGCTCCAGTCTCAGATGGAACCTACTTTTATATTCTTACTTTGACGAACTGCACAGGCACACAAACCTTTGTAGGACATGTTATGATTCTCGGAGGTAAAGGAAAGAAAAAATGTCAACCACCTGCTGGCACCCCCTTATCTAGGTTGCATAATAATCAGGTCGTCAGCAAAAACAGCTTATGGAATAATCAAATACATTATGTAGAAGGTACATTAACCATTCCAGCAGGTGCGAAACTTAATATCAATAACAGCGAGATTAAGTTTGAGGAAGGAGCGAGTATTGTGGTGGAAAGAGGAGGTAAGCTTCATATAAATAATTCTACTTTATCAGGATGTGGACAAGCACTTTGGGGGGCAATTGAAGTAAGAGGTGACGCAAGTAAAAAACAAACCCCTTCCAATCAAGGAATATTAAGATTACATAATTCTGTGATACGTGATGCTTCTATTGGTATATTGGCAGGAAAGTTTGACAACACTAACCCAACACCAATATTAGACCCAAATTATGGAGGAGGAAAAATACACTTAAACAACAATAGTGAAATGAGTAATAATGGCATTCATATAGTTATGAGCGAATATGGTGGATTTAAAAATAGATCTATTATTGAAGAAACCGCTTTTGGCTCGTTAAATCCAGGTAATCTTTTAACCGCTTCTTCAACCCACATATTGATAATAGAGAATAATGGTGTAACGATAACAAATAACTATATTGAGAGTGCCATTATCGGTATAGACCTAAGGGGAAGCAGCGATTTCAATATTAGTGATAATACATTTGAAGGAATCGAAATAGCTATTAGCACTAAGGATAGCAAAGCTGGCACAGAATCAGAAATTACAAGAAATAAATTTAACAATTCAGAGAAAGCTATCAAATTTAAAAATGACAATCATTCTAAACTAAATATAAGATGCAATGAGTTTAACGATTTTAGTCAATACGCTATTAAAAGTGAGAATACGATCTTAAAAGACCAGGGCAGTCAGCAAGAGGGTCCTGGAAACGAATTTATTTCCAATTCTCAACTTCAATATAATCGCTTAGACCATACTGGGCCCAACTTGAAATATCATTATGATCCCCAAAGTGTCCAGTCTTTTGTTAATCCTTTGATAATGTCATCTACAGTAATTAAAGTTCCGGCAAATGCAGATAGAAATTGCAATTCATATTCTGCAAAGCTTGCACCTGGGGAAAGTGAAAATGGCAAAGTGAAAGGAATAGAGAATCATCTTAATTTTAACAACGACAGAATTGACATTCACCCCAATCCAAACAGTGGAATATTTAATTTGATGATTGAGTTAGATAATGAAACAACAGTTGCGGTTGAGATAATGGATGTTTTAGGCAATTTGGTTTATAGGAAAGGAGATGTAAATACGAACGGAAATTTAGAAGTAGACATCTCCACCCACCCTAAAGGTATCTACTTTGTAAAAATAGTAAGCGGAGATGAGATTGTAGTGAAGAAAGTGGTTTATCAGTAAATTTTCAGGCTTTTCCTTGTTTGTATTTGCCTTTATAAAACGTGCTCAACAGAAAGAGAGAGCACACCTTCCATTGGTCTTAATCGTTAGTTGAAACGATGCACTTTCAGTGTAAGACTTTTAGTTTCTACAAATTTCCAACAAATAGAGTAGGCAAGTATTTTTCATTGGCATTTTTCACTTGTATTTTTGCCAACTGCCAACTGCCAACTGCCAACTGCCAACTGCCAACTGCCAACTGCCAACTGCCAACTGGTTTTTACTACCGCACTTTATCTTTTCAGAATTATTTTCCTGTGGTACAGCTTACTTTCAGTTTGTATTGCAAGCAAGTAAATTCCCGATGCCAATTGATTGCCAAAATGCCACGTATGTTCATAGCTGCTGCCAATATGTTGAGGAATTGAACGATACACTTCACTACCAAATGCGTCATAAATCACTAAAATGGCGCTTTCATCATCTAATCCCGCTATGTTAATATTAACAACACCGTTTGTAGGATTGGGATATACATTTAATCGGACATTTTGCGTTGCAGTTTCGATTGGTTCATTTATTTCAGTTAAAGTTTCTCCCTGAGATGTAAAAGCAGCAGGCTCGGTAATGGTTGTGTTACCCGTTTTTCCGCAGCCGTTGCTGGTGTTGGTTACGGTTACGTAATAAGTTCCTGCCTGCAGCGCTGAAATGTCCTCGGTAGTTGCTGTAAAACTGTTAGGCCCTGTCCACGAGTAGGTGAAAGTTCCGGAAAAACTGCTGCTGTAACACTCAATTTCGAGGATGGAAGCATAGCCGTTGGTTGCGGGCGTAATTTCCCAGGTGTAAACCGTATTGGTGCCGGCATTGGCAAATGAATAACCGGTGACACTATTAGAAGGTATTATAGTGGTGAGCAATGTTCCGGCAGTAGTCCCTCGGTACAATTTCATTTGCTGGGGCTTGCTGTAGTCTCCATTAAACTGTCCTGCTCTAATTCTTACCGAATCAATTTGATAGGTTGAGCCGAAAGTCATCGTTAATTCAAAAGGATTGGGCGTGCCGCTTCCCCAAATTGTTCCTTTTGTCAAATCCCCATCATTGATGTAGCTTAAATCGTAAATGGAATAAAAGGTGCTGTAATTAGAAGTAGCTGTATAATTCAGCGCACTGCTCCAGTTTACAGTCATGTCAATGGCGCCATCGCTACCGCCATTTGAAGTGACATTTGTTTTGCTGAACGAAAGTGAAATGTTTGGAGATTCCTCAATAACAATAACGCTTTGATTCACCGGACAGCCGGTAATGTTGCTGGTTGCAGTTACATTGTAAGTTCCTGATTCCAGCCCGCTAATGTCTTGGGTGGTAGCTGAAAAGGCATTTGGCCCTGTCCATGCATAGGTGTAAGTAACTCCACCTGCACTGGTATAGCACTCAATTTCAAGAATCGAAGCATAACCACTGGCTGCTGGCGTAATTTCCCAGGTATAAACCGTATTGCTTCCTCCATTGGCAAAGGAGTTTCCTGTGTAATTATAAGACGGAGTAATCGTGGAGAGCAACGTTCCGGCAGTAGTTCCCCGGTATAGTCTCATCTCCACCGGCTTGTTGTAATTGCCATTAAACTGCCCTGCTTTAATTCTTACCGAATCAAGTTGCACTGAAGAAGAGAAGGTCATTGTCAATTCATAAGGATTGGGCGTGCCTCCTCCCCATATTGTGCCTTTGGTGCTGTCTCCGTCATTAATATAAGTTAAATTGTAAATTGAATAAAAGGTATTGTAATTGGACGTGGGCGTATAATTTTCCTTGATGCTGCTTCCGGCTCCGTTTATATTCATGTTAACGGCTCCGTCATTGTTGGTGCCACAGGTAGCATGTGTGGTTGAAAATGACATAGTGAATGCGCAGGATTGGCCTACGATAGCTGAATCTGTAGCAGCGCAGCCATCCGAATTTGTAACGGTTACATAGTAGGTGCCATTTGTAAGMCCTGAGATGTCTTCGGTAGCTGCTCCGGTTGACCAGGCATAGGTAAGGGGAAAGGCTCCGCTACTTACCGTTAGGTCAACGGACCCATCGGTGCAAACGCCACAGGTTGCGTTAATAACCGAATTGGATAGTATGATGCTGCAAAGATTACCTGAGCAGTATTTTGTGAAGAATATATCGCTGGCGCCAACTGAGGTTAAATTCAATGTGCCGGTGTCYGGGTTAAAATCTACTGTGCCGTAAAAAAAGCCGGTTATGTAAACATTTTCTGCGGCATCTAAAGATATAGAATATGCTACATCTGAAATTGACCCACCAACTTGTTTAGCGGAGGTAAAATTGCCCGAGGCATCTAATTGATGAATAAAAATATCAGTGCTTCCCGTGCTTGTGATGTTGAAAGCATCTGCACCCGGGTCAAAATCGACTGTTCCTGTAAAAGAACCAGTTGTATGTACGCTCCCATCACTTGCCAGGGATATGGAATAACCAATATCATTGGTAGTCCCTCCAATTGCCTTTGCCCAAACGAAATTACCGGAAGCGTCTAATTTCTGAATAAAAACATCCGAGCCGCCTGTGCTTGTGAGGTTGGAAGTACCGGCACCAGGGTCAAAATCGGCTGTTCCTGTAAAATAGCCGGTTGCATGCACATTACCTGAAGCATCTAATGCCATCGAGTAGCCAAAATCATTAGATGATCCTCCTGTGGCCTTTGCCCATATGAAATTCCCTGATGGATTTAATTTCAAAACAAAGATATCATTGCCGCCTGCGCTTGTGATATTAAAAGTACCGGCACCCGGGTCAAAATCAGCTGTTCCGGCAAAATAACCGGCTACATGCACATTTCCAGAACCGTCCACGGCTATTGATTGTCCGTAATCAGAAAAGGTGCCTCCTACTGCCTTTGCCCAGACTAAATTTCCTGAAGCGTCTAGCTTTTGTACAAAAACATCAGCTCCGCCTACGCTTGAGATATTAAAAGTTCCTGCGCCCGGGTCAAAATCGCTTGTTCCCTGAAACCTGCCGGTTAGATAAACATTGCTTGTGGCATCTACAGCTATGGAATACCCAACATCATTGGACCCTCCGCCCATGGCTTTTGCCCAGACAAAATTTCCTGAAGCGTCTAACTTTTGAACAAAAATATCAGTGCCTCCTATGCTCGTGATGTTGAAAGTTCCTGCACCCGGATCAAAATCAACTGTCCCTGTAAAATATCCTGCTACATGCACATTTCCGGAGGCATCTACAGCTACGGACTGCCCATAATCAGAGAATGTCCCTCCCATTGCTTTTGCCCAGACAAAATTTCCAGAAGCGTCAAATTTCTGGACAAAAACATCAGTAGCGCCCACACTGGTGAGGTTAGAAGTTCCTGCGCCTGGTTCAAAATCAACTGTTCCCTGAAAATTACCTGTAGTATAAACATTCCCGGAGGCGTCAGTTACCACAGAATAACCTATATCATCAAAAGTTCCGCCTGTTGCCTTTGCCCACAACTGGCAAGTTGATCCGGATACCACTGTGCTCTTAGTGCTCGTACAGGAGCCGGCATCGGTCACCGTTACCACATACGTGCCGGGAACTAATCCCGAAATATCCTGCGTAATAGCGCCTGTTGACCAATTATATGAGTAGGCTACAGTGCCTCCGCTCACGGTCAAATCAACAGCCCCGTCAGAGCAGCCATCACAAGAGGCGTTGGTGGGAGATGTTGAAGTGGTTAGCGTAGCCGGATTGATAATTTGGGCGCTGTCATTGCTCCAGCAGCCGTCTTCGGTAACGGTTACATAATACCATCCTGCTTCCAGCCCGCTGATGTCTTGGGTGGTTGATGAAAAGGCATTCGGCCCCGTCCATGCATAAGTGAATTCCTGAGAAGTACTTCCGTAACACATAATTTCACGGATGCCAGCGTAACCATTTGCAGCAGGTCTAATCACCCAGGTGTAAATGGTATCTTTAATGGTATTTGAAAAGGTGTATGTATCCATTGTGTAGGTGGGTATGATGGTGGCCAGCAATGTTCCGGCCGAAGTGCCACGATAAAGTTTCATCTCCAATGGAATATTGAAATCTCCATTGTACTGGCCTCCTCTTATCCTCACCGAATCAAGCCGTACAAGTGAATCAAAAGTCATGGTTAGCTCAAAAGGATCAGTTGTTCCAGCGCCCCATAATGTACCGTCACTCAGGTTGCCGTCATTGATGAAACTCAGGTTGTAACCACCAAAGAAAGTATTAAAGCTCGCAGTGGGCGTGTAGTTCTTTGGTCCCGAACTTCCGATAAGGCTAACGGTGAGGTCAACCGCTCCGTCATTTGCCCCGTTGCAACTGATATTGGTGGCCGCCAATGTAAAACTCGAAGGCGTGCAACTGGCAATAATGGATGAGTCAACTTTTGTACAGCTATTGGCGTCTGTTACGGTAACGTAATAGGTTCCGTTAGCCAGCCCGCTGATGTCTTCTGTTATGGCACCGGTTGACCAAGAATAAGAATAAGCCGCAAYGCCTCCGCTAACGGTTAAATCAACGGCTCCATCTGTACAAGGCACGCAAGTAGGATTAGTGCCGGTCGTTGAAGTGGTAAGCGCTGTCGGCTCTGAAATAATGGCGGTGTCCAGTTGAGTGCAGCTATTGGCGTCTGTTACGGTAACATAGTATGTTCCCCCGGCAACTCCGCTGAGGTCTTGGGTGACCGCACCATTCGACCAATTGTATGTGTAGAGCGGAGTACCGTTGGAAGGCGTTAAGTCAGCTGCGCCATTGCTGCTGCCGTTGCATGTAACATTCGTGATGACAATGGAAGTTAACAATTCACAAACACGTGCGCTGTCAATTCGCGAGCAACTGTTTTGGTTGGTAACGGTTACATGGTACATGCCCGCACCAAGCCCTGCGGCCGTAGGTGTGGTTTGTACACCTGGGTCATCCCAGGCATAAGTRTAMGTATTGAGTTCCGAAGAGAAACATTGTATTTCCCGGATAGCAGCGTAGCCTGAGGCTGCAGGGCGAATCACCCAAGTGTAAACCGTGCTGCCCACCGTATTGGAAAAGCCATATTTATCTAATGTATAAGTTGGAGTGATGGTAGTGAGCAGCGTGCCACCAGAAGTGCCGCGGTAGAGATTCATTTCAATGGGGATGTTGAAATTGCCGTTGAATTGCCCTCCCATTACTTTTACGGTATCTAACATTACAGGAAAGGTAAAGGTCATCGTTAGTTCAAAGGGATCAGGCGTGCCGCTGCCCCATAATGTGCCGTCCGTAAAGTTGCTGTCATTGATAAAGGGTAAATTGTATCCGCCAAAAAAGGTGCCGTAACTGGAAGTGGGAGTAAACGGTTTGAATTTATTTGGCTGAGGTGCAATTGCCGTAGTTGTGCCATCGGTACAGCCACCACAGGTGGCGTTGGTGGAGGAGGTAGAGATGGTGTAATTGCATTGGCTGAATACATTACCATTAAGCAGTACAATCAGCAAACATCCAATCAATAATTCTCTCATGTGCTTTTGTTTTTTCCAATTCATCAGCTTAGATTACAATAAATAATTAAAACAATTTCTAATTTCTTTGCAGGACGATGTTCATTTGCTTTGTCATCTTTTTCCCACAAGCCGCAACTTGATTGATTTTTACGGACAAATATCTATAAAGTTACGGTTTTTTTTGAACTGATTTGAGCAGGAATTGATATCCTATTGGGTTTTAACCAAATCTGATTGGAAATTACCTCAAAATTTTCCTCATAAAAGCCACCGTAAAGTAAGCCAACAAAAACATACCCATCCACCCTTCGATGGGGGCTATCCATTTGATGTGGCCTTCGGGCAGGCAGTCGCCATAGCCAATGGTGAGAAATGTGATGGCGCTAAAATAAAACGCCAGCGCCCAGTAGGGAAACTTGTCGTTGTCAGCACCTGAGCAAATCACGTCTGAGTGCATGAATTCAGGCATAATGGTGTAGAGTAAGCTAAAAAGCACATACACAACAGACATGCTGATGAGCACCCGCAGCGGGTTGGTGGCGTACAGCCCTATCTTATCGGCAACTAACCATTTGACGAAACTCAGCGGGTAGATCCAAAACACATTGAGCGGGCTTTCTTTTACCGATTCTTCCAAATCGGCTTTTAGCTCAAACCGCTTGAAGGCAACATACGCCCTGTCTTCGTCTCCGTATTGCCCGGTGCTGTTGTAGTCCTCTTTTAAGATGTTGAATTGATTGGCTTTTTCGCGAAGCGAAGTATCCGGTTGGTTGGCAATTAAATTGTATACCCCGTTTTCGTTCCATCCAATGAAAATAGCACCCAGATTGCGCATGCCGGTGATGTTGAGTTCTTCGATGTCCACAGGCGATTTTACGGGCTTGAAGTCAATGATGTCGCGCACGATGGTATCGCTGAGGTCAACTTTGTTGCCTTTGTTCACCCGCAAATCCAGGTAATTGTTTAAATGCGATTCTTTGAAGGAAAGATTATTGAAAATTACGTTGAGAAACGAAACGTTTCCCGAGCCGAAATTCACCCGTTCGAAAAACACTTCATCTGAACCGAAATCGGCCATTTCGAAAGAGACATTACCCGTGCCGAATACAGCCGATCGGAAGCTCACCTTGCCCGACTTGAACTCTGATTCTTCAAACGAAACATCGCCATCGCCAAAATGCACCCTGCGGAATTCCACTTTTCCATCGGGGAATTCCACTTTTCTAAAATCCACGTCACCGCCCCCGAAGCGCGCTTTGTCAAAGGTAATTTCGCCTTTGTTGAATTTGGCATAATGAAAGGTGACATCGCCATCGCCAAAATCCACACCCTTGAAACTTATCTTGCCATCGCCAAAATTGGAATTGACGAAGGAAATATTACCTGAGCCAAAATCAGCTCCTTCAAAAGTGATATCTCCGTTTCCAAATTCTGTAAACTGGAAGTTCACGTTGCCCGCGCCAAACTCCGTTTCAGAAAAATCTACCGTGYTGTCGCTGAACTGCGCTTTGTAAAAATTGAGCGAGCCGTCACCAAAWCGCGCTCYGTTRAAATTGAGAAATTYYGAATTGAATTTAGCAAAAGAAAAATCGGTGGCTTTTTCRCAGTCGAAAAAGGCGTTTTGCGCAGAGAAATTTTTCAGTTCGATGTATTCGCGATCGCCAATGTTGTTCAATCTGTGGTATTCGATGAGTGAAAAATCTTTGATGTAGCAGTTGTCGAGAATGATGTTTTCTCCATTTTTAATCYTTTCATAAACTGTCTCTTTAGCCACCAGCCCGAACTTGCGTTTTCGGCTCACCTGTCCGTTGGCGTCAAAAAAGAAGGCGCAAACGGTTTGTTGAGATAAAGTGTTCCCGTTTACGGAAAATAGCTCGCTGCTGATTTCKATGCGGTATTTTTCTTCGATGGCTGGCATTGGAATTTATCTGCTAAAGGCGATATAAAAGTACATTTTTTTGAAAATTTCAATATTCAAATGGCAAAACCCAACTAATATCCATTTTCAAATCACAATTATCAAAATGTTTAGCGCTTGAATTATGTATTTGGAACTTGTTTTTGTAGTGTCCCGATTATGTTGGGGTGGGGTTTCCTAAATGTAATGTATTCCAATTACCAAAAGGCCGATGGCTATAAGCATCAGTGTGACAATAAAAATGAAGTAATTCTGTTGTTTTGGCGGGATTTTTTTGCCAATGTTGTCAGGAAATGAGCCACCGATGAACCAACGCATTTTTTGAATAGATTACTGTTGCTTCTTAATGCAACTGCTACTTTTTTTATCCCCCTTTTTCGCTTTGTCCCGATGCATCGGGAGGAGGTAAAAGGTGCTTGCCGTCAATGTAAAATTGCAAATATTCGTTCATGTATTTGGCGTCTTTGAAGCCTTTTAAAATGTGTAGCCGTTGGAATTTTTCATTGAGCATCACAAATGAAGGGTATGACAGTTGGTTGTCAAGCAGCGAAGCGGCAAGCTGGTGGGTGCTTCTGCGCATCTGCGGATTGGGGTTCACGAAAGTGTAATTGTTGAATTGTACTGTGTCAGCCATTTCTGCATTGAGTTTAACCGGGTAGAAGCTTTCATTAAGCATTTTAGCTATTTCATTATTGCTGAAGGTCTTGTTGTCCATTACCTTGCACCAACCGCACCACGAAGTATATATATCTACAAAAACCAGTTTTGTTTCTTTTTCTCCCGCTTTAACGGCTTCTTCCCAACTCATCCACTTTATTGCTTCTTGAGAAAAAACGTTTGCTGATAAAAGCAACAAGCCGAGAATTATGATATAAAACGGTTTCACTATGGCTTATTTACGTTTTGATTCTGATTTTGTTGCTTTTCGAGGTAACTTTTATAGGAAAGGTGCTGGTTGGTCTTGAAAAAAATGAGAATACCGAGCAAATCTTCTGGCTGCTTATAGCCTGGGAAAATCACCGAACGATTTATGTTTTCATCCATAATCACGTAAGAAGGGTAGGAGAGGCGGCTGTCGAGCAGCGAAGCGGGCAGGGTATGTGTGCTTCGCTTTACGCCCGGGCGTGGGTTGATGAACGTGTGGTTGTTGTAATCAATCGTATCGCTCATTTCGGCATTCATTTTTACAGGAAAGTAATTTTTGTTCAGGTAATCAACGATGGTTGGGTCTTTGAAAGTGGTGACGTCCATGCGTTTGCACCAGCCGCACCAGCCGGTATAAATATCAATAAAGAGTTTTTTGGGAAACATTTTTTTAGCGGCAATAGCTTCTTGGTTTTCTTTGATGTGTTGCTCACGGGCCTTTACCGCTTCTTGCCAGCTCATCCAGCTGATAGTCTTTACTTCCGCATTTTGCGAAAAGGCACTCAGGCCGAGAAAAACAAGCAGAAATGAAAGGAGATGCTTCATTGAATGCAAAAGTACAAAAAAGCAATGATGGGTAAATAGAGGTATTTCATAGCTTTGCGTGCTTAAAATCAACAAACCATGAATCTCAGCATTGACCATACAGTTGCCGAAAGATTTCTTCGCTATGTGAAAATTGATACGCAAAGCGATCCCGAATCGCCAAGCTGCCCTTCCACTGAAAAACAGAAAAATCTCGGGAAGCTGCTGGTTGAAGAATTGAAAACGATAGGTATTGAAGACGCAGCGATGGACGAGCATGGTTACGTATATGCTACCATACCGGCAAATACAGATAAAGAGGTGCCTGTGATTTGCTTCTGTTCGCACATGGATACCTCGCCTGATTGCAGTGGGAAAGATGTGAATCCAATTCTTCATGAAAATTACGATGGAACTGACATCGTGCTGCCGAAAGATCACCGCCAGGTGCTGCGTGTGGAAGAACATCCCGATTTGAAAAAACAGGTAGGCAACACGGTGATAACCACTGACGGAACCACCTTGCTCGGTGCAGACAACAAAGCCGGTGTAGCAGAAATAATGGATGCTGCTAATTTCCTGATGAAGCATCCGGAGGTAAGGCATGGTAAAATTCGTATTTTGTTCACACCAGATGAAGAAATAGGCAGGGGAGTGGACAAGGTGGACATGGGGAGATTGGCCGCTGACTTCGGCTATACTGTTGATGGCGAAACCCTCGGCAGCATTGAAGACGAAACCTTTTCTGCTGATGGAGTAACGCTTACAGTAAATGGATTCAATATCCATCCCGGATTCGCGAAAAACAAGCTGGAGAACGCTGTGAAAATTGCATCGGAAATTATTGATGCGCTACCGAAAGACGGTCGGTCACCCGAAACCACTGAAGGCCGTGAGGGCTTTATTCATCCGTATATCATTTCGGGCAATGGCGAGCAGGCGGTGGTGAAGTTTATTATAAGAAGTTTTGAAACAGCAGAATTGAACGTGTTGGAGGATTACCTCAAATCAGTTGTTGATGAAGTGATTTCGAAATATCCCCGCTCCACCAGTGATTTTGAGGTGCAGGAACAGTATCGCAACATGAAACTGAAACTGGATGAACACCCCGAAGTTGCTGAATATGCAGTTGAAGCCATGAAACGTGCTGGGCTTGAACCTAAAAAAGGCAGCATTCGTGGCGGCACAGATGGCTCGCGCCTTTCATTTATGGGACTGCCCTGTCCCAACATTTTTGCAGGTGAGCATGCCTTTCATTCGAAACTGGAATGGGCTTCTGTTGAAGACATGCAAAAGGCGGTGGAAACCATTATTCATCTCTCCATGGTTTGGGAGGAGAAAGCATAAGAAAACCCCGCTCTTCTGAGTTGCTCGAAGAACAGGGCTTTTTTCTTTAGAACCGGTATATTAATGAATGCCGTGCATTTTCTTCTTTAAAAACGGAGTTATGAAAATAAGTATTACTCCGGCTATAATTGGTACGAATGTGAAAATTAAAAAGAAAACCGATATTGAATAAGTTTCACTTATCTTATCAATGAAACTACCTGTTAATCCGGCTAACGTATTGGCGACAAAGTTAGCTACAAACCATACACCAAACATTAAACCTACCACTTTGGCAGCGGCAAGCTTGCTTACATAAGATAATCCTACAGGAGATAAACAGAGTTCGCCTAATGTATGTAACAAATATGCCAAAATCAGCCATACCATGCTGACTGAGGCTACTTCTGCTCCATTTGGAATGTTTCTGCCTCCATAGGCCAATATTGCAAAACCAAGCCCGAGTAATATAAGGCCAAAAGAAAATTTGATTGGTCCGGATGGGTTATACTTGGTTTCCCATAATTTCGAGAAAAGAGGAGCGAAAGCTATGATAAAGAAAGAGTTTAATATGCCAAACCAAGAAGCAGGAACTTCCGCAACATCAGCATTAAATTCCTTATTAAGCATCCAAAGAGCAATTCCCCAAATAATCACAAAACTAAGGCTAATAAATAATGTTGATAACGGATATTTTCTTGTTATTTTCTTAGATAGAAGCCACAGTACCCAGGTAACGATGCCCAGAGGGATGATTGTGAGTGCAGTATTAACATATTTAAAAATGTTGGCGGAATCACCTTCTAATACTCTATTGGTATAATCTTTAGCGAATATCGTCATGCTGCCTCCGGCCTGCTCAAAAGCCATCCAGAAGAAGATGGTAAAAAAGGCCAATATTCCAATAACAAGTAACCTGTCATTTACAATGTGTTTAGGAGTTTCGTGCTCTTCTTCACTTTTCTTAAGAACCTCTTTATTCTCTTTTATGGGTTTTAATCCAACCTCACCAAAAATTCCTTGTCCGAACTTGAACATCAGCATGCCGAGAAACATGAATACCCCTGCCAATCCAAAACCGTAGCTCCAGCCGACCTTTTCTCCTATATATCCGCATAACAGGATGCCCAAAAATGCTCCGGCATTTATACCCATGTAGAATATCGTATAAGCCGCATCTTTTTTATCGCTGTCTTTTGGGTAAATTCCTCCTACTATTGAAGAAATATTTGGCTTGAACGCTCCGTTCCCCAAAATTAATAAAACCAATCCCGCGAAAAAGAAAAATTCGGTCTCTAATGCCATTGAAGCATGCCCTAACGTCATCAGCAATGCGCCAAGCATTACTGCTTTTCGGTATCCTAAAATTTTATCTGCCAGAAGACCACCAAAAATTGGCGTCAAATAAACTAACCCGGTATAAATACCATATAACATAAGCGCCTCATCTCTTTCCCATGCCCAGCCACCAGTGAGTCCATCACTGATTAAGAACAACACAAGCAGCGCGCGCATTCCGTAATAGCTAAATCGTTCCCACATTTCAGTAAAAAACAGGAGGAACAATCCGGCCGGATGCCCTAATATGATGTCTTGTCTGTTTTCCCCTTGAATATTGTCGCTATCCAAAATTCCTGTCTGGCTATCCATGTCTCGAGATGTTTAAGATTTTGAAAACTTGGCGAAAGTAGAAATTTTATTTTTATAGATTATTTAGGATGAAGTTCGTCATTTTAGTGAAGAGGTGCAGGCGGGTATTGCCTCCGTAGATTCCGTGGTTTTTATCGGGATACATGTAGAAATCAAATTGCTTGTTGGCTTTTACCAGTGCGTTTACCATCTCTACCGAATTTTGAAAATGCACGTTATCATCGGCCATGCCGTGTACTAACAGGTATTTTCCACACAAGCTGTCCACATGGTTGATTGGTGAGTTGTCGTCATAGCCATCGGCATTTTCCTGTGGGGTTTGCATGTAACGCTCGGTGTAGATGGTGTCGTAATAGCGCCAGTTAGTAACCGGAGCTACGGCAATGGCAGTTTTGAAGTAGTCATTCCCCTTAAAAAGGCAAAGAGAGGACATGTAACCGCCATAGCTCCAACCCTGTATTCCGATGCGGGTTTTGTCCACATAAGGTAATGAGCCGAGGTGTTTGGCGGCCTCTATCTGGTCAATGGTTTCGAGTTTGCCGAGCTGTTTGTAGGTGCAATTCTTAAAGTCGCGGCCTCTTGCGCCCGTTCCGCGGTTGTCAACCGACACCACAATATATCCTTTTTGCGTCAGCAACTGGTACCACATCTGGTTGGTGCCTCCCCAGCTGTTTCTCACGGTCTGAGAGCCAGGCCCTCCGTAAACGAACATGAATACGGGATACTTTTTGCCTTGGTCAAAATCAGCGGGCTTAATCATCCAGCCGTTCAACTCAACGCCTTCAGAAGTTTTAAAGCTGAAGAATTCCTTTTTCGAAAGACGGTAGGTGGCCAGCGTGTCAGCGAGTTTTTTATTGTTTTTCAACATCCTTAGTTCCTTGCCGCGCGCATCGTTCAGCGAGATGTAATGAGGCGTGTTTGCATCCGAATGATAATTGATGTAGTATCGAAAGCCKTTGCTGAAAACCACACTGTTGCTSCCTTTTTTTGTTGAMAGCTTCTTTTTGCCTGAGCCRTCATTTTTGATGGAATACAAATCCCTTTCAAGTGGAGATGACTCGGCCGAAATGTAAAACAGCGTTTTTGTTTTTTCGTTAAAKCCYTTRAARTCAGTTACATCCCAGTTKCCTTTGGTRATTTGTCGCACTTCCTTRCCTGAAATATCATAYARATAAATATGGTTGAARTCGCTCTTCTCACTCGTCCAGATGAAATGTTTTTTGTCATCAARAAARGTGAGGTTGTTGGTAATGTCAATRTAGGTGTCRCTGGTTTCKGTRAAKAKGGTTTTKGTTTCGCCTGAGGAAGCATTTGCCAAAATAAAATCRAGTYGGTTTTGGTGTCGRTTCATYTGYTGRATGGAAAACCATTYGGGGTCTTTTGTCCATTTGATTCGCGCGATRTATTCCCAATYATTGCCCAAATCAACATCAATGGNTTTTTNCNTTTCNCCAAATCAAAAATATGRATRCTTAMTTTCGAGTTTTTCTCTCCRCATTTTGGGTATTTGAAGCGATAATCAGCAGGGTAGAGCGTGCCGTAAGTGGTCATGTTGAACTCYCTYACAYTGCTTTCGTCAAAGCGRTAAAAAGCAATCTTCTTYCCRTCAGGRGACCAGAAAAARGCCTTGTCAAAACCGAATTCTTCTTCATACACCCAGTCGGTTGCTCCRTTGATRATTTTATTGTGCTCTCCGTCAGTTGTGATTTGAGTTTCATTGCCWTTTYCCAAATCTTTTACAAACAGGTTGTTRCCYCGCACAAATGCTACCTTGYTCCCACTGGGAGAAAAAGTGGCATASCGTTGTTTRTTTTCKGAAAGCAGAGTTRATTTTTTAGTTGATGTATCGTAAATGTAATTGRTTTCCCGGGTAGAATGRCGGTAAATGGGTTCTACATCGGTGGCGATGAGCAATTTGTTTTCATCAGCAGAAAATTGATATTCTTCAATATCGATGGGTTTTTCAGCGCCTTCTGGAATTAATGCGGCTGATTTAGCAATTGTGTCTACAGCCTCTCCTGTTTTGTAGGAATATTTAACGACTGCACTTCCGTTTTTGATTTTTTCAAGTGAAGTGTAGTGCAGTCCATCACTCATTGATCGTACTCCGCTCACGCTCTCAGCTGTGAATTTCCATTCGCTCCATATTTCTTCGAGTGTTAAATTCTTTCCTGCCTTGTCGGTAGGCAGGTTTTGGGAAAAAGATTGCTTCGCTCCACTTGCAATGACAAACAGGGCGAGAAAGGCATAAGGGAATAGTTTTTTCATTTAAAATATTATTTTTGGTCGGAGGCGCAAATATAAAGGAACCTCTAATAATTCATTCGCATCAAAATTTTCATAATTTTTTAAAGACAAAGAAAATTTTTGAAACACTATCGGGATAATGTAAGAGAATTTGATGCTGTATTTAGAAAACTATGAAAACCCAATGGGACCAAAGATAACAGACAACCTGACTGCGTTATATTTTTTATGAAATAGCTCAGGCTATTCTAAAAAAACACGACTTGTATCTTACCTGTATCTTTGGTTTTTGAAAGAAATGAATTATTAGAGGTTCCCTTAAGTTTAATAGGAATACTGAACAGCCGTGAATTCTTACCGAACAGCATTTATAGTTTACTTTATTGCCATTTTTCTGCCTTTTGCCCAAGCGCAAAACCAAGCGTTAATTGACAGTTTGGAATCAGCACTATCTCAATCCTATGACGATACCAATTCAGTGAAACTACTGAACCAATTGAGTTGGAAATACATGCAGCACGAAACTGAAAAAGCATATCACCTTGCCGACAGTGCATTGAAAATATCAGAAAACAACGACTTTAAAAGCGGCATTTCTACAGCGCTCAATTTTAGGGCCATCGCTAATAATAAACTCGGCAGGTATGATGAAGCGCTTGAAGATTACCACCGAGCTTTACCCATAGCTAAGAAATTGGGCAACAAAGTAAAGGCATCGGCTATTTTGAAAAACATGGGCATTGTTAACGAAAGAAGAGGCGATTTTGAAATAGCGCTCGACTATTATTTCAAATCATTGAAAATAAGGGAGGAAATGAACGATTCTGCCGGCATTGCCTCCTCTTTAAACGCCATCGGCATTATTTTCAGAATCCTCAAAGAATACGAGCAAGCCATTGAACATTTTGAAAAAGCGCTCGAAATTTGGGAAAAACAGCAAGACCAAACTGGTGTTGCCTATGTACTTGGCAACATTGCCGGAGTATATTATTTCAAAAATGACTATGAAAAATCGCTTAAATATACGCTGTTCAGCTTAAAAATTACTGAAGAACTCGGAAACAAATATGCCGTAGCCAACTCGTTGAGCAACATCTGCGAACTGCATGAAGAATTGGGTGACACAGACAAAGCCACAGAAGCTGCTCAAAAAGCGATTGATATAAGAAAAGAAATTGGAGACAAGAGGGGTGAGGCCATTTCCCTCAATCAAATTGGCAATTTATACGCAAGAAGCGGCAACTACAACAAAGCTATTGAATCCGTATTGAAAGCGGTAGAAATTGCCGAAGAGTTAAAAGTAAAGCCTATCCTGAAAAACGCCTACGAAAGTTTATCGAGCTATCACCATGCATTGAGAAATTATAAAGAAGCATACGAAAACTACCGATTGTTTTCGCAATGGAAAGATTCATTATTTAACGAAGATAAAAGTAAACAAATTGGTAAACTTGAAGCCAAATATGAGTTTGAAAAAGCAGAAGCGGAAACAAAAAGAATTCAGGAGGAAGAATTCAGAATTCAGAATGAAAAGATAAAAAGAAGGAATTTATTGCAGTATTCTGGGATATTGATTGTCATCGTCATCCTGTCATTGTCATTGTTGTTTCTCGGCAAAATAAATGTACCCGTACACATTGCTGAAGGGCTGGTCTTTTTTAATTTCCTGTTGTTCTTTGAATTTATTTTGGTGCTGCTATACCCTTACATAGACGAGTGGACAGGCGGAATTCCTTTATGGAAATTGTCAATCAATGCGTTGGTAGCGGCTGTAATATTTCCACTTCATAGTTTTTTTGAAATATTATTGAAGAAGAGAATTATCAAATGAAAAAGCTCTTCCTATATTGCTCATTACTCATTCTTAATTACTCATTGAGTTTTGCGCAGCAAGGCAAAATTATTACTACTTCCTGGGCAGAAGCCAAAACTTTAAAACAAGCAAATATTGCTATCTTCTACTATGATTCAGATAACTTTATTAGCAAGGTAGATGGCAAGTTACAGGGCATTGAATATGACTTGTTTCTTGAGTTTATCAAGTTTCTCGAAGCCGAATACCTGTTAAAAGTCAATGCTCAATTTATTCGGGCAGAAAGTTTTTCGATGCTGTATGAAAAAGTTAAGAATGGGAAACTCGGATACTTTGGCATGTGTTCTTTTTCCATCACTGAAAATAGAAAAAGAGAAGTGGCTTTCAGCCCCAAATACATGCCCGACATAGAAGTTTTGATTTGTAGCCAGAACCTGCCATTGATTACTGATACTGCAAAATTTATCGAATTATTTAAAAATGCAACAGCGCTCAATGTTCCCAACACCACTTTCGAGCAGGATTTAGACATGCTCAAAAAATACATGCCTGAAATAAAAATTGAAAACGAAGAACTGGCAAGTACCATTCGCCAGCGGATCGCCAGCGAACCCGATCTGTTTGGCTATGTAGAGTTGCCTATTTACCTTGCTTCACTAAAGAAGGGGGTGCGTCTGAAGCGCCAGCAATTGTTCAAAGTGGAGCGCTTTGGCTATGCCTTTATTTTTCCGCTTATCAGCGATTGGAATGAGCCGGTGAATGCCTTTTTCAACAGCACCGGATTTAAACCCGAAATAAACCGCATCATTCGTAAACATTTAGGCGATGATGTAAAAGACTTGGTGTCGGATTTAGCTTCCGAAGAAACCATTTTCAAAGACAAAGAAATAGCTCTATTGGCAAAGGAAAGAGAAATACAAGACTTGAAATTGACTTCACAGGAACTCGAAATTAACCAAAAGCAAATGTTGGTTTACAGTGTTTCCGGTGTGTTGTTACTATTATTCTTATTGGCAGGTGTGCTTTATCGAAGCAATGTTCAAAAACAAAAAGCCAACGACCTCATCTCAGAACAAAAAATGATAATCGAAGAAAAGAATAAAGACATCACAGACAGTATCAGTTATGCACGTACCATTCAGGATGCGATCCTGCCCAGCTTTCAGGTTTTGGAACAGGTATTTGAAGATTTCTTTGTCCTTTACAAACCAAGAGACATTGTAAGCGGTGATTTTTATTGGATGGGAAAAATTAACCAAACCACCATTATTACAGTGGCCGATTGCACGGGGCATGGAGTGCCAGGTGCATTTATGAGTATGATGGGGCATAACTACCTAAGCCAAATTATTACCGATCAGGAAATTACCTCGCCCGGAGATGCATTGGCTACATTGGATGAAAAAATTAATCGTGCCTTACGTGGAAAAAGTGAGCAGGAACAAGCCAATGATGGAATGGATATTGCCATTTGTGCAATTGATAGAGAAAAGAAATGGCTGCAATTTTCAGGAGCGAGAAATTCACTGTTGCTGCTTCGTGAAGGAGAAATTACAGAGTTAAAAGGGAGCAAGTATTCAATAGGAGGCCAGCAATGCGGAGAAAAAGAATTTTCAGATCATGAAGTTGAACTGCAAAAAGGCGATTGCCTTTACATGACTACTGATGGCTATCCCGATCAGTTTGGTGGTGAGAAAGGCAAAAAATTCAAACTAAAAAAATTGAAAGAATTGCTGGTTTCCGTTTCGGCAAAGGATATGAAAGCCCAGATGAAAATTTTGGAAGAAACCTTTGAAAACTGGCGGGGAGAAATCGAACAGATTGACGATGTTTGCGTTGTCGGGATAAGAGTATGACGGCATTCAATAAAATCTCTTTAGAGGCACTTCAAAAATTCCAATTCATAGTTGGTGAAAATCATGTTTTTACCGATAATGAATCGCTTTCCAACTATGCCCACGATGAAACCGAAGATCTGAATTTTCCTCCTGAAGTTGTATTAAAACCTGTATCAGCTGAAGAGATTTCCGAAATCCTTAAAATCTGCAATGCGGAAAAAATTCCCGTAACGCCAATTGGGGGAAAAACGGGATTGAGCGGGGGCGCTTTGAGCGTGCATGGCGGGGTAGCGCTTTCAACCGAGCGTTTAAATCAAATCATTGAAATTGATGAGAAGAATCTGCAAGCCACTGTTGAACCGGGCGTTATCACACAGGTTTTCCAGGAAGCTGTGATTGAAAAAGGATTGTTTTATCCACCCGATCCATCGAGCARGGGRAGTTGTTTTTTGGGTGGAAATCTGGCGGAAAATGCTGGCGGCCCCAAGGCGGTTWAGTATGGCGTAACCAATGATTACGTACTCAATCTCGAAGTGGTTTTGCCTAAAGGTGAAATTATTTGGACGGGAGCCAACGTGCTGAAAAACTCCACCGGCTATAACCTTACCCAATTGCTCATTGGCAGCGAAGGCACTTTAGGCATCATCACCAAAATCGTTTTCAAATTAATTCCTTTTCCAAAGCATAATTTACTGATGCTGGTGCCGTTTTCTTCTGCTGAAAAAGCATGCGAAGCGGTTGCTGCGGTTTTTCGCGCGGGCATCACGCCATCCGCTTTGGAATTYATGGAACGCGATGCCATTGATTGGGTGATGGAGTTTGTGCCTGATATCAATATTTCCGTAAAAGATGAGATAAAAGCGCACTTGCTTGTGGAAGTGGACGGCAATGATTTGGATGTTTTGTATAAAGATTGCGAACAGATTTCAGAAGTAATGCAGCAACATGAGTGCGATGAAATCTTGTTTGCCGATACAGCCGACCAGAAAGAAACCCTTTGGAAGATGCGCAGGCGTGTGGCTGAAGCGGTGAAAGCCAATTCGGTTTACAAGGAAGAAGATACCGTAGTGCCGCGATATGAATTACCGAAATTGCTCAAAGGCGTAAAGGAAATAGGGGAGAGGTATGGTTTTAAATCAGTTTGCTACGGCCATGCCGGTGAT
This sequence comes from Flavobacteriales bacterium, assembly GCA_002746335.1. Taxonomy (GTDB): domain Bacteria; phylum Bacteroidota; class Bacteroidia; order Flavobacteriales_H. The sequence goes on from NVWW01000038.1 coordinate 24,764, forward strand.
GGTAACTTGCATGTCAACATTGTAAAAGGTGAAATGGATGATGAAAAATGGAAAACGGTTGTTGTTCAAGGCATTCGCGAGATTTTTGAACTAACGGTTTCGCTTGGCGGAACACTCTCGGGAGAGCACGGCATCGGTTGGGTGCAGAAGCCGTACATGGATATTGCTTTCAATAAACCGGAACTTGAACTTCAAAAAGGCATCAAAAAACTCTTCGACCCGAATGGAATTTTGAACCCTGGGAAGATTTTTCCTTGAAAAAAAATCGAGAAAAGTTTCACCCGCATTTGCAATCAGGTGTTAGGGAGTAATTCCTCGCTCTACCTTTTGAGCAGTTTTATTTTGGCTATGAATCCTTCGCTTTCCAAAGACAGGATATACATTCCGGCTGTTAATTTTTTTGCGTCAATTATGATTTTTTGTGTAGTTATGTTTTCTATTTTCTTTACTTCGTTTCCATAGAGGTCGTAAATTCTCAATATTGCGTTTTCTATTTTCAACGCTGGATTTGTACTAACTGTCGCGAAAGTGCTGAAGGGATTTGGATAGACCTTTAATTTATCAACAGATACTGAGTATCGATTAATACCTGTACTCGAAATTGTTATGCTATCACAAATAGTATCAAAATTGCAATCGTTAGAAACAGTTAAACAAACATTATATATTCCAGAATTCGTATAGACATGAGTAGGATTTTGAATTGTATCTGTATTTCCATCGCCAAAATCCCACAACCACGTTACCGGATTACCTTGAGTTGAATCATAGAATGATATAGTCATTCCAGTAAATGCAGAATCGTAGGTAAATAAAGCAGTAAGTTTAGTGGGGATATTTAAGTAGGTTTCAATAATGTTGGGTAATCCAAAAACGCTTTGCCCTCCATTTAGGTAAATTCCGGTATCAGCATAATTACATGCCAAGCCCAGAGAATCAGGATCGTTGATCACTCCTAAATAAGGATCGTCTTTATGGCTAACATATACGTTGCCATCAGGGGCTAGTTGAAGGCCGCCAAGAAACAAAGGAAAATTATAGATAAATGTTTTGGAGCCGGCTATATTCGTATCCAGTAAATTATATTGGTATAAGTTTTGACTGTAAAAGGTGGTGACATACAGTTTTGTTTGATCAGGGGAAAAGGAAACACCCAGTGCGCCTTCATTCAGCGAATCAATTATAACTCCATTGGAAACGGTGCCAAGTGAATTGTCAAAATCAAAAAGTTCAATTGCACCGGGAGTGTTGGAATTGAAAATCACAGAAGCTAGTTTTTTCCCATCTGAACTGGATTTAAGATACCCGGTCACTTCTTCATAAACACCATCGCCATCTTCCTGGTGTACTACTCCCACGGCCGATATTACTGGAGGGCCAATTCCACCCGAAGTAATAGGATATGCATAAAACTGATCGCTGTTCCATTTATGGGTTATAAACCAGAAGTCTTCCCGGTTACAATGATGTACCGCAAGCAGTTTCTGTGAAGCCTGGCTGAACAAAAAGGTGTTTTTTGTACCGGATACTATATCACCAAGTCCACCGTCCAACGATAGGTCTATTACTGAATACTTTATGGAATATAAATCCCAAATGAACATGTAATACAATGAATCACTATCCGGTTGAGGAATAATCACGACATCCTGCCCCACCTGTCCACCAACTATAGTACCACCTCCATTGGGCATGATGGAATGATTTCGGTTAAAAATATTAAATCCGTCAGTATAAAATAATAATGCACCACTGGTATCAGCAACAGTTGCTACTCCACCGGCAACTACTACTGCTCCGCCTGTTAAGGCAACGGGTGCTCCACTATTAAAATCAAGGCCCGCACCATTTCCAAAATACCAGATGTTAACTTCTTTTTGAGCAAAAAGGAATAGTGGAGTGGTAAAAAATAATATATGTAATATCATTATAACTGTTAACCTATAGTTACGTGTCATTTGCCTGATTTTTTATTGTTATTAGATTTTCATATAACGGTCAGCTCAAAGTGCGTTTCAATGCACTTTATAGCTGTTCCGCAACTTACGAAAAAAATTGGGAAAGGATTCATCAGCTTTTGCAAGCAGGTGTTGCAGGGTAGTTCTCCGCTACTTTTTGAGCAGCTTTATTTTGGCTGTGAATCCTTCGCTCTCCAAAGACAGGATATACATTCCGGCAGCTATATCTCCTACCCGGATAACGGACTGGTTCACACCTGTCTGCATACTGCCAATGCTGGTTTCCTGAATAATTCTTCCTGAAACATCCATGAGTTTTGCTTTTATATCTGCCTTTTCATCCAGGTAATAATGCAGCAGTATAAATTCGTTGAACGGATTGGGATAAGCTCCTAAAATGACAACACCCGGGGCATTAACCTCAACAATGCCTGTAGGCCAGCGTGGGTTTTCAGGCGCAAAAGGCTGGTTTAATTCAGGCCTTGGAGATACAGGTGCGCCACCGCTTGACAAAAAGCGGTCGCCATAGTTTGTGAGCCAGCTTGTTTCGTGTGTGGCCTGGTCAGTTTGGTTATCAATGTCAGGCACAAAATACCATTCGGATACGGTGCGCTGCTTGTTGATATCGAGAATTACGTACCCGTTCTCAGTTAAATTAACAAATTCTATATGTGGATTGCTGGCAAGCACAATCGGTTCGCCACCGGGAATGGAAAGCCCGGGAGAAGTAACGCTTGTAGCAACAAATTCAACGCCTGCCGGCTGGTTGTTGTATTCCAGATTGTTTGCCCACGAGGTATGGATATCTCCCGTTAAAACAACAATGTCGTTGATGCTGTTATTCAATACATGTTTGTACAACTTGTCTCTTTCAGCGGGATAGCCATCCCACTGGTCGTCATTAACCGGTGATCCAAATACGGTTAGCGGAGCCATCATCACCTGCTGCCCGATGATGTTCCACTGTGCAGTTCCAGAACTTAAATTGTTTTTCAACCAGTTAAGTTGGTCTATGCCCAAAATGGTGCGATTCGTGTCGGTGTTGGAAGTACCCCCTTGTTCATCGCGTCCGTACAGACGGGTATCGAGCATGTGCAAATCGAGCAAATCGCCATAGCTGAATTTGCGGAAAATAGTGGTGTCATTAGGAGCATCTTCTTCGCGGATGGGAAGCCATTCGTTGAAGGCTTGGTTTGCATAGCTCTTACGATCAAACCAGTAGCCCTCGGTGCCGGGGGTATGGTTTTCCGCTCCTCCAAACCATGAGTCGTTGGCAGATTCGTGGTCATCCCATATTACTATCATGGGGTATTGCTGATGCATTTTTCTTAAATCCTCATCCAAATGATAGGAAGAATAACGGGTGCGGTAATCAATCAGTTCTGTTATTTCCCAATCAGGGTCCCAATTCCGCCCGATAATGTTGGGATTGGGTGAGTAACCACCACTTTCATATTCGTAGATGTAATCACCCAGATGCAGCACAGCATCAATATCATTGCGGCTTTTGATGCTCGCATAAGAATTGAAATAGCCCGCTTCCAGATTGGCGCACGAAACGATAGCGAATCGTAGAGAATCCACATCGCCAATGGGTAGAGTTTTGCTCCTTCCGCGAAGTGAATACTTGCCGTTGTTATTGAATTCATAATAATAATAGGTGTTTGGTTGAAGGCCAGTAACGTCCACTTTTACCGTGTAGTCCTTGGAAGGATCAGTGGAAACGGTGCCTTGTGCCACCGATTGCGTCATATTGGTGTCGGTGGCTACGAGCCAGTCAATGGATACGGATCCGGTTACAGAACTATCAGGCGTTACCCGTGTCCAAATGATGAAGCCACCAGTTGTTGGGTCGCCAGATGCTACACCGTGGTAAAAAGGCTCAAGTGCAGGATCGAAAGACAAAGCACGTTGAGCAATTGCTGAATGAAAGGCAAAAAGCAAAGCAAGCAGGAATAGTTTTTTCATGATAGAATTGTTTGGATTTGGGAAGTTCAAAAGTAGGAAAAAATAAAAAAATAGTATGCAGACATACAAAATTGGCTATTGGCTTATGGAAAGGAAATCGAAAATTTTCGACCGATTTATTTGGGTTGGTGATACTTGGGAAACTGATATTCCTATTCCAAACCAGACAGTGGCGGAAACTGCCAATAACGGAAAGCATTGTATTGGTAAACCTGATTCAGAAATGGTTACGAAAAAATAGTATTAACCAAATGGGCGATACGCTAAACAGTGAGCAGAATAACCCACCGGTGAATGGGGGTTGCTTTTTGCTTAAAAACCCAAGATTACTTGCATATTGTAAGCTGCTTGACACTGTGCCGAGGAAGTTTCGTTTATATTTACTCCCTCAAATCTGAAATTATGAAAAGGAAAAGCTACTTAGCAATGATAGCGTTTTTGTTTGGTGCAAGTGTCGTTTTCGGGCAATCAGTTCCCGACCAAAGAAACTGCTACACGATGGAGAACCTGGAAGCAATGAAAGCAAAATACCCCGATTTGGTAAAAAACATGGCAAAAGCCGAAAACAGAGCGAAATTGTGGCGCGAAAAAAATCAACAAAAATCGGGCGTAGTAATTACCATTCCTGTTGTAGTTCATGTAATTTACAATACCAATTCTCAAAATATTTCTGATGCGCAAGTGCAATCACAAATTGATGTTTTAAACGAGGATTTCAGAAAACTCAATACCGATGCTTCCAATGCACCCGGTGGCTTTGCCGCGCTGGTAGCCGACTCTGAAATTGAGTTCTGCCTCGCACAAAGAGACCCGCAAGGAAATGCTACAACCGGTATTGTAAGAGTGCAAACTTCACAGACTTCTTTTTCAGGCGGAAGTGATATGAAATTTACAGCTCAAGGCGGTAGTGATGCTTGGCCAGCGAGTGATTACCTCAACATATGGTCGGTGAACTTTGGTGGTGGGCTGCTCGGCTTTGCGCAATTTCCAGGAGGAAACTCTTCCACCGATGGTGTGGTTATCGGCTACAACTATTTTGGGGATCAAGGTGTGGTTTCGCCTCCGTTCCATAAAGGAAGAACATCAACCCACGAAATTGGCCATTGGCTTGGTTTGAGGCACATTTGGGGCGATTCTAACTGTGGAAACGACCAGGTTGCAGACACCCCCCCGCAATCAGGCGCATCTTCCGGTTGCCCAAGTTACCCCCGCACTTCCAACTGTACTGGAAACGGTGCTGATGGCGATATGTTTATGAACTATATGGACTATACTAATGATGCCTGCATGTACATGTTTTCGATCGGACAGGGAAACGTGATGAATTCCGTACTTAACACCACAAGAGTCTCCTTAAAAAGTTCAAATGGATGTGTTCCCGTTAATCTGGCAAATGATGACGGAGGAATTACCTTAGTGAACTCTCCGAACGGCACTTTTTGCGCGGATGATTTTACACCGCAAGTAGAATTGAAAAACTGGGGCGCTAACACATTGACTTCCGTTATCATCAATTACCAGTTAGATGGCGGCACCGTGATGACTCAAGCATGGACAGGCAGCCTCGTTTCGCTCGCAACTACGACTGTTACGCTGACCACTATTGGAGTATCTCCCGGAAGCCACACATTCACGGTATTTACTTCCAATCCAAATGGAACAACAGACGGGGATACTTCTAACGATTCGCAAACAAGCAACTTCACTACCACCAGTCAAACAGCGGGAACTGCGCCTCCAATTGTAGAAGGGTTTGAGCAAGTAACAACTTTCCCACCTACCGGATGGTCGCTTGATAACTCCGATGGAGGAATTACTTGGACTATCTCAACCGCAGCGGCTGCAACCGGAAGCACTTCTATAAAAATGGATAATTTCAATTACAATGCGCCTGGTGAGATTGACGAGTTTGTATTACCTGATGTGGATTTAAGCAATGCCTCTGCCGTTACGTTGACTTTTCAATTGGCTTATGCATTGTACACCGAATTGGGACAAGGACAAGATTTTTCAGACACTTTGGAAGTCCTTGCTTCTACCGATTGCGGTCAAACATGGACAGAGTTATACAAAAAGTTCGATCAGGCGCTGACCACCACAACGCCATATTTCACCACCGCTGATTTTGTGCCTACTGCTTCAGAATGGCGCAAGGAAACGGTAGATTTATCGCAATTTAGCGGAAACAATTCCGTGCAGGTGAAATTCAAGCACATTACCGATTATGAAAACAACATGTATTTGGATGATATCAATATTGCAACTACAGTAGGGGTTGAAGAAAAACTCGCTGTAGATGCGATCAGCATCTATCCCAACCCAACCAATGGGGAATTCGAAATACGAAGTTCGAAATACGAAGCTGAAAACGCATCATTGTTTGTTTACAATATACTTGGAGAAATCGTGTATGAAAAGCACGAAATTCAAAATTCAAAACTCAAAGTTGACCTTTCGGATAAGGAAGCTGGTGTTTATTTCATCATGCTCAAAACCGGTAATGAGGTAGCGGTGAAAAAGGTCAATTTGTTGAAATAGGCTAGTTGTTGTTTTTTAGGTTAATTGTTGTTGTTTTTGTTGAAAAGATCCCTGCCATTTGGTGGGGATTTTTTTTGTCCTTACGATAAAAACTACCTTCATCCTTTCAAAGGAAAATGGCTTCTATAAACTTCTTCATTAGCGCAACCTCTCTACACAAAAGGTGCCCGTTTGCCCAAACCGTTGTGGTAATTTCTTGAAATTATCTTAATTCAAGTTCTGTAATTCTTCCTCTTCAAACTGTTCCAGTGAATCTAACATGAAATCTGCAAGCACAAATCGTTGGTCACTTTGATCTTCAATGGCCGGTACTACCACGCATTTCATTTGAGCTGCTTTGGCGGCAATCAATCCCAAGACAGAATCTTCAAACACCAAACATTCCACAGGAAGCACATTTAATTTTTTTGCAGTGTTTAAAAAAACAGCGGGATGTGGTTTTCCGTATTCTTCGTTTTCGGCAGAACAGATGATGTCAAGCTTTTTGCGCAGGTTTAATTTATCCACCACCGTATCTATCAGTACCATGCAGGAAGAAGAAGCCAGCGCAATTTTGAAATCCATTTCTTTAAAAAAATTGATGATGTAATCTACTCCGGGCAGAGGCTCGGCCTTTTCGATAATCAATTGCCGAACATTTTCTGTGATGTCATCCTCAACTTCCTTTGGTGAAAGCCTTTGCCAAGGGCTACGGTGCCACCAGTAGTCCACTACTTCGCTGGTGCGGTTTCCCATAGTCAGTTTGCAATCGGCATCGGTGAGTTCCATGTCCACTTTAAGGAAAGCGGCTTTTTCAGCTTCGCGCCACAATGGCTCGCTGTCCACCAGTAGGCCATCCATGTCGAAGATCGCGGTTTTTAGCATATAATCCTCCTGCCTTCCGGGCATCCCCCTTTTTAACTGGGAACTAATAAGAAATTGAAAATGTAACTATCACTTGTTCTTTCCTGCGGTTTTGCCGGGGTCGAGTTCAAAGCTCACGGAAATGTCTTCCAGCTTGCTCAGCTTTGATTCTACAAACATGTCGTTCCAATTGATTTCCATGTTGGCGAACTGCATATCAATAATCTTGGTAGAGATTTTAAATACCGTATTGAAACCGTATGATTTTCCGGGTAGCAGCAGTTTTGTCTTGATGTTATCATTCATATTGGGAAATTGCTGCCCGTCTTCGAGTTTTACTTTCAATTTATAAGGATTCACCAGTCCAATGTGCTGCCCGCTGTAGGTACATTTAAACTTGGCGTTGGTGATGCGGCTTTCCTTTTTCAGGGCCTTGCTTTTGTGTGTCACTTTGAATGGCCCAGCTGAGAAACCATTCGATTCTGGCGGCAGTTTGAAATTCTCTGCATTGTGTACATCACCGTTCAGAGGGGCACGATAAAACCCTTTCAGTTTCAGTTCGAATTTTTCCACATGAAAACGGGTGTCGCCATTAACAGAAAGAGTTTTTGAAATGCTTTCCTTCGGGTCAATTATCACCATTTTTTCTTTCGGGTTGAAAGTGCTGTGTTCGTAAATGAAATCGTTTTCACCCATCTTGAACACGATGAAATCATCGGTTTTGTTGGTGATTTTGATTTTCATTTTGGTGAATTCCATCTGTGAGTGTTGATCGGCAAAATCAATGGAAAGTTCATCGGTATTGATGGTTGGTATGACGCGGTAGTGGTTTTCGTGTTTCGGGTCATTGGGTTTTTGCGAGAAGCAATTGCTCGCAAAAGCAATAAATAAAAGGAGAAGTGTTTTTTTACCCGATAATAATCGGGATTTCTTTTTGTTCAACATGATGAAAAATTTTGGATTAAAGATTAATGATTTTGTTTTTGGGGTATTTCACAGAATATTTGAAAATGCGYTTGTCGCTTGCTCCCGGTTCGAGCTTCACTTTCCAGTTCAAATAGCCGTTGGTTTCTTTGTGTTTTGCACCGGATGATTCGAGYAGTTCCACTTCAATATCCTTATTGGAAGAAACCGGAATCTGATCYTCCAGRTCAATTTCAACAGCCGTGTTTTTCTTGTTTTTYAAGGTGATTTGYAGYCCMAGYGTTTCCTTTTTGCTCGAACCGATGACTTTCTTCTCGGTGAAATCCTTGATGCGGTTGCGCTCTACCACAATACTCTTATCGCGCCCCAGCGAAAGGTCGAGCGTGTCTTTCGTAACTTGCGTATTGATGTATGACCTGCCGATGTAAGTGCCTTCGTAATAAATGCTGGCTTCGCCTGAAAGTATGTTGTATTCGCTCCAGCCATGTACTCGCGCCAGCAGGAACACATCGGTGTCGTATTTTGGGGCGCAGTAATATTGATAAGWCGCTTGCAATTCGTGCTGCGCAATATGCACGTTGTGCTTTTTGTTGTCAGAAGGGATTGTGTAAGGAATTTTGATGTTGAATTCCAAGCTCATTTGGTTTTGAGTCATTTGAGTGTAAGATGCGGTGGTGGTTGATGTAGGTGCTTCGGTTGTAGCTTCTATGGCTTCAAAATCAAAAGCGGCATTTGATTCTGGGGCTACAAGGCCATAAGCTCTTTGAGATTTTTCTGCGYTTTTCTTGTAACCGCTAATTTGTATTGTATTAATTACGGGCGATTGAAATTGYAGYGTCCATGGCCTTAGCTTCGGTTTGTTGCCACTCACGGAAGGGTTTCCTGTAGAAAGCGAGAGTTCCACTTTCTCCCAATCAATGCCTGTGTTTTGCCATACCTTGGCTTTGTAATCGAGTGAAATGGGCTTTTCGATGCTTTCGGCACGGATGTCGTAAGTTGGCGTCCATCCTGCATTGCGTACCACATAGCTCAGCCAGAATTTCGTGTTCACTTTCTTTTCAGAAGAAACTTCTATTACAATTTCTCCGGTGGATTTGCTTCGGCTGGAATTGGCTACATTTAACTGGCTTTGCAGCTTGATTCTTCGCTCATTAAGCTTCTTTTCAATCTTGTTGATTTCAAGTATTTTGAGCGCGATTTCAGACATGCGGTTGCGGTAAAAGTCGGCTACATCTTCCAATTCTTCCACGAAAATTGTTTTCTCATTTACTTTAATGATTTTGTTGGCAACAAGCAGAGACTTTTCTTCTTCATAAACGTTTTTCAATGAACGATTGATATCGAGCTTCATGTTCACTTGTCCCAACGAATCTTCTAACGCTTTGACTTCGGGCGATTTTTTTTGCTCGCTCAGGTAATTGTATTGGTGCGTGACCGATAGAATCGTGATGTCATCTTTGGCCTTCACCTGAATGCTGTTCGGGTCAATGTAAGGCGAGAGTTTGTAAAAGCGGATTTTGCCGGTGCCTTCATTTACGTAATAAAGCCCCGAGCGGGTGATTTGCGCACCGCTAAGGAATACCGTCACTTTTTCTATTTTGGTAACTGCCGTGCCGGGTTCATCGGGCAGTGAAAATCCTTTGGTGAAAAATAAAGCAAGTGCAGAAAAGAGAATTAATTTCTTCATCATTAAAAATTTTGCTGGGTAAAAGTATATAAATTGCATTGGAGTGATGAAAAACGGAAGTGTGTTCCACACTTAATCACGCCTTCCAAGCAAAATCATAATGTAGTAAAGCAACACCGCGAGTGAGCCGAGCGCAGCTACCACATAAGTCATTGCTGCCCATTTCAGTGCGTTTTGCGCTTTGTCGTGTTCTGCTCCGGTAACCCTGCTGCCCTGTAGCCACGCCAGTGCGCGGTTGCTGGCATCAATTTCCACGGGTAGGGTAATGAAGCTGAATAAAGTGACCACTCCCTGCAAAATAATCACCAGCCAAAGCACAAAATCATAGGAGAACATTTGAAAAGAGAAAGCCATGAAGAAGCTGGCAATAAATACCCAACTCAGCATTCGGGAACTCAGTGAAACTACCGGAACCATAGATGAGCGCAAATGCAAAAAACCGTAAGCAGTGGCATGTTGAATGGCATGGCCCGTTTCGTGGGCTGCCACTGCGGCTGAGGCTACGTTGCTGCCCGAGTAAACATCGGGTGAAAGGTTCACCGTTTTCTTTTGTGGGTTATAGTGATCGGTCAGTTGGCCTGCTACAGACACTACCTGCACATCGTGGATGTTATTTTCGCGCAACATTTTTTCAGCTACTTCTTTGCCGCTCAGGCCTGAAGCAATCGGCACTTGGGCGTATTCTTTGAATCGGCTTTTGAGGCGTCTGCTCACCAGCCAGCCAATTGCTGCAAAAATAATGGCGATAATGAGTAATACGGGATCGAAAATCATGCTAAAGAGTTTAGAGTTTGGAATTTAGAATTTAGAGTTAAGAATATGGTGTTTCAAATTTGAGAAAAGTTGTTCTCAAAAACCGTTCCGTTAAGAAGGTTTAACATTTAAGGGGAAATAATGGCAGGCATTGGGGCAGTGTGACAGATTTTGCATTTTAACTGCCTCAGGCATGTCAATTACCATTGTTGGCAGCATCTTTACTTTTCGTCTGTGATCGTTTGTTCTAATATTGTCTAGTTGTTTGCAAATTCGTTTGGTTTCAAAGCCTTCGTTTGTATTCCTAACTCATGATATGTCTCAGCCGCTTTATAGTGGCACTTGTCGTCTATGGTAACAAAATAGTGACAACGTGCTCCATAGAAAACGTGCAAAGAGTCATCAATTAAATTTGAAAACTTTTCGTCTGATTTGTATCCCCTAAAATCAATTTTGCAGTAGGTATCAGTAATTTTTTGATATGCTGGATTGTCACTTGTTTTTGTCTTTGGTGCGTATTCCTCCCAAGCTTCGTCAATGTTTAAGTATACAGGAATGTCTGAATTCATCTTGTCAATTTTGACAACATTTGCTGTTGCTTTTTCAATTTTGCTTTGACCTGATTTACATACGTTCTCAACGACTTATAAAGTGAATAATCTTTTTTCGCATTGTTTGAAAAGTCATAAAGATCTTCACATAGTGAAAGAAAAGTCATTTCAGTTTTTGTCCGTGGAAACATAAGATTGAAAACGGGGCTGGCTTTGTAAATTTCTTTGAAGTTAGAGGGGACAGGTAACAGACGTAATGTTTCCAGATATTTTCGTAAAAGTCCTGTTTCGTCCCAGTCAGCTAGTTCTATGAACGATTTTGCGGTAACTTCTTTGTCATCCAGTGCTGAATTGAAAAACTCATTAACATCTCTATAATGCCAGGTAGTTTGAGAGTTACCCCAATACTGAACAATGCAAAGATTGTTTGTTAAACGCTTTAAAGTTTCTAAATCTTTAGGAATGTAGTCAGGATTTTTAAAATGTCCGCGAAGAAGGTCGTTAATATGTGCGTTTGAGTAGGGACAAATAATTTTATTGTCAGAAATTAATTGTTCGATTTTTGAAAAAATGTTTCGTTGAGTTTCCTCTAAATTGTCCTTCTTCTCAATTTGGTCAAATACGTTCCAGTCAAGATATACATAAATCATTTCTCAGATGTTGCAGAGTTAAGCACTGTCGCAACCAACCTGTAATATCATTACCAAATATACATTTATCCCTCCAAATCCGTTCTTCAGTTGTCTGAAATACCTCCTTAAAGCCAGTTCTCTATGCGCTACCAAATGATGAGGTATACGCTGTATGAGTTTCAATTGTTTTCTACCAGGTGTTCAACGCCAAGCATAGGAATCATTTGGGCTATTTGTTTCTTGATTT
>NVWW01000039.1 GCA_002746335.1 Flavobacteriales bacterium
ATTGGAGGCGTTTCCTGCGTTTCCGGCAATCAATTTGCATCTTACGATTTCGTAATTGGAGCAATTGGTCAAATGCACGGAATAGGTGGAAGTACTGTTGCCAAAAGCATCGCTACACCGAATAGTAAGGTCTTGTAAAAGAAAATTGGATATAGTATTGCCATACATTGCAACAAGTCGGCTCGGGGTGGGCTCAATATTGGCGTTGTCGCGATAAATATTGGTTGCTGTGGAATTGCTTTTTTCCCAAGTTGTTGGGTCAAAGCCTCCTTCAATAGTTACATTGTTAATCAGATTGATGGGATTGGAAAAATTGTAAGTGCCCGATGCCATGTAGATTTTGTCATTAGCTCCTGAAACAAGCGAAAGTGCGTAAAGAAAATCGGCAGGGTTCGCTTTGGTGCCAACAGTGCCACTGTCTGCTCCGCCGGGTGTTACGTAGAAAACGTTGCACTCTTGGGCAACTCCCTTCCCGTCTCCCCAAAGGGGTGAAGCTAAAAGAAAAAACAACAGCAGGGATATTGTTCCGCTTGAACTAAAAGAAGAAGTTATTTTGAAATAATGGTTCAATTAATGATGATTTTTTTGATGATGAAACCGTTTTCGGTTTGCATCTTCATAAAATAAATGCCGTTTGGAACATCACTTAAATCAAATGCTATTTGGTAGCTGAGCAGTTGATTGTATTTTGAGTCGAAAAAATGCTGTCCGAGCACATTTGTCAATTCCATTTGAAAATCGGTTGGCTTTTCAAAATTGATTTCTGCAGAAAAGCTTCCATCATTTGGATTGGGATAAATTTTCAGGTTGTTTTCGCTAATTCCTTCAGCAATTCCGGGAGTTACACCGATCACTATAATTGTGGTTGTTGACACATCTGAGCAGTTTGAATTATAGGCGGTTAGCGTTACGGTGTAGGTTCCGGCATCGGTGTATGTATGTGAGGGGTTTTCAAATGGTGAAGTGGCGCTGCCATCGCCAAAATCCCATTGCCATGAAGTGGAATTTGAACTAGTGTTAGTGAATGTAACCGTGGAAAATCCGTTTAGGTAAATGGTGTCTGTGTTTGTGCTAAACGCTGCATTAAGTGAAATAGTTGCGCAGTCATATTGAACATTTAACGTTTGAATTGAAGTGTCTGAACATATCCCATTGCTTGCAATCAAAAACACAGAATATTGCCCTGGCTGGSKSTMKMWAYSCRTNCSAGKKWKGAKKANMWTTCAYTSGGTGAGCCATCCCCAAAATTCCAATTCCAAGAAACCGGTGAAGGACTGGTGTTGTCGGTAAAAGTTACGGGAGCATTAACCGTAATCGGTGAAGTAAAATTGAAATTGGCGTTTAATGCGGGTAGCACAGTTAAGTTCATACTGTCTGATGCTGAACAGCCGTAAGGATTCACAATAGAAACTGAAAAAAGCCCGCCAACAGTGGTTTGCAAGGTTTGAGAATTACCTCCAGTTGGACTTCCGTTGTAAAACCACGAATAAGTAGAGCCGGGGTTTCCTGCATTCAAGATAGGATATGGTTCATTGTCGCATACCGTTTCATTGCTTCCCAAGTCAATTTCAGGCTCACTTACGTTGACAATAGCCGTGTCGCTTCCTGTACAGCCTGTTGCGCTGGTTACGCTTACAGCATAGTATCCTGAAATCGAAGTTTGCAGTGTTTGAGAATTTGTTCCAATTGGGTTTCCATTGAGTGTCCATGAGTACATCGTCATGTTTTCAAACCCCGCATCGAGGATTGGAAATGGGCTGGAAGGACAAATGAACACTTCCCCTCCAAGGTCAATGGGCATTTCTGTGTAAACATTGAGTGTAACTGTGTCTGCCATGGAACAGTTGCCGTAGCTCACTGTAACAATATAAGTTCCTGAACCAACGCTTTGCAGCGTTTGTGTGTTTCCTCCGATTGGGCTACCATTAAGCGTCCAAGCGTAACTTGCTTCTGGGTTCCCCGCATCCAAAACCGGCATGGGGTCTGTAAAACAAAAAGCAGTATCTCCAATTAAATTTTGAGCAGGGCTGCTAATCACATTAATTTGTAGTTCGGTTTCTGAAAGGCCGCAGCAACTTGTGGTTGCTAACTTCACCGTGTAAATCCCAATGGTATTGAAGTAAACGTCTCCGGGATTTTGCACATTGGATGTAGCAATTGACCCTCCGGGAAACGTCCAGTTATAGGTCAATGCTGATGCAGAAGTAGAGAAATTAATTTTATCGCCAGCGCATATCGTTTTGGAAGATGTGGTGATTTGTGGTGGAGTGAAATCATCCCTAATAAAAATGAAATTTCCATAGGAATAGGGAACTCCGTCAACAATCAAAGTAATGGTTCGGAAACCAGTGCTTAAGCTGTCGTACTGAACAGTATCTGTTGCATTGGAACTTATTGCTGGGGTTGCCCCGAAGCCAAAAATCCAGTTGATGTTACCGGTAGCCGTTGTACTGAAAATCACATTGGTATTGGAGCACCCTGAATATTCTACGGTAACATCTGGTTCGAAAGGATTTCTGAGATTGGACAACAAAATAGGATAGTTGCCGGGTTCTTCATACAAGTCAATACTTACCCCGTCAGAACCATTTCCTCCACTACCGCCTGTTCCTCCGGTGCCACCGTTTCCGCCAGCACCACCCTCGCCTGTATTGCAGCTGTTGCAGCAGCCGTTGGCTCCCGTATCTCCTCCCTGGCCGCCAGTACCGCCAGTACCGCCAGTACCGCCAGTACCGCCAGTACCGCCAGCACCACCTTGTCCTGGCTGAAGTACACAATCTCGTATAACACCATTAATACCGTTTGTCCAAACAAAAACTGCAAAGGAGGCACCTCCTCCCGTACCACCCGATCCGCCTAAACCACCTTGGCCTCCTTCACCGCCACCACCACCACCACCGCCTGAGCCGGAAGTGTAGGAAATGGTGTCGCCATCAAGCGGATCTAAAACGGCCGGTTCGCAGCCCTTTGCGCCACCGCCACCGCCACCGCCACCGCCAGCCGCATTCCATGCATCCGATCCGGTGGTGCCAGCGCCAGGAACATAGCTGCCCACCGTATATGCTGAAGTTCCCTGCAAACCATTCATTCCAGCCAGTCCGTTAATGCCATCTTGCCCAACTCCACCGTGATTGAGTGACTGGTTAGTGCAGCTGCCTTGTTGGTACAGGGTTTGGCAGTTTCCGGTTCCGCTTATGCCACCGGGTGTTCCGCCCATACCTAAGCCTGGAGAGCCTGGAGAGCCGTTGTTGGTGTAGTCACTGCCGAATTTGTTGATATAGGTGCAAACACCGAAAAAACAATTCGTATCAACTACAAACCCTCCGCGTTCAGCTCCAAGGCCGCCTTGCCCTCCGGCATTGCTTCCGGTAAATGAACCCGAAGCGCCAGTTCCTCCCAGCCGACAGCAATTGCCTTCTTCCTGGCCTGTTTCGCCATCAGTGCCGGCAGCGCCAGCTAGGCCGCCTGTGCCCCCTGTGCCCACAGTTCCCGCAGAGCCGTTTCCAGAGCTCACATCGCACCTTGAAATGGTATAATTCGAGCAATTGTTGATATAAATGCCGTAAGATGTAACACCATCGCCAACCGCATTATCCATGGTGATGATCAAATCCTGCAACTTGAAATTTGAAATGCTATTACAATTAATAGCAATTAGACGATTTGGACTTGAAAGCGCATTGGCGCTATTGCGGTGGATGGTAGTAGATGTTGCATTGCTCTTCACCCAAGTTGTGGAATTATATCCTCCTTCTATGAAAATGTTTGATGGAAGATTGATTTCATTGGAAATGGTGTAAGTTCCAGACGCCATTCGAATGATGTTATCCGATGTGTTGATGAGAGTAAGCCCATAAGTTAAGTTAGCTGGATTGGCTTTGGTGCCTGCTGCTCCACTGGAAGTGCCAGAAGGAGTAACATAGACATAGCCGCATTCCTGAGCAAACAGTTGACACTGAAAAATCCCGCTAAAAATGAGCAGGATTGAAACTGTTGTCCAAAGTCTGTTTTTCATAAGCACAAAAAGCTCGGCACGCATACAAATTTAGGAAAATATTCTAACTGCAATAGATGGACGAAAAAGAAGCGTGAAGTTGCCTGAATTTACCGATAGAAGTCGTTTGTTGTTTTTTGGTTACCCTTTTTCGCGTTTTCATAATATTCTCTGTAGGAAGATGGCGGTTCTGAATTGAACCCCAATCGTTGCAGCACTTTTTCAGAATAATTTGATAAATCAATATGTTCCATTGCTTTTGGAATGTCGAACCGCTGTTTGAGCCAATGATGCTGCATGCCGAGCAACAAGCATTTCCGCCATTTGCCGGTGTTATTTTTGGTGCTGCAATGCCACACATTGGGATTGAAATAAAGCACTGAACCCGCTTTGCCCGTTATTTGCACAGCATTTTCATTGAAGTAATCTTCAGCTGGTTGTTTGATGTTTTTGTGGGATGCCGGCAAAAAAAGCGGGGCGCCATTTTTTTCTGTGAAATCATCTAATAATATCATCGCAGCTAACATGTGGATGAAATTAGGAATGAAAATTTTTGTGTCTTTGTGAATACGACTGGTGTAATTGCTGCCATGCGGAGAAAGGCACGAGGAAGTCATCGTGTACAAAATGCAATTTTTGCTTACTGCAATTTCAAAAGGCCGCATCAGTTTCTCGTTTTCGAGTGTTTTGATGAATGTACCACCATAAATCGGGGCGAACAGCACACGTCCAAAATCTTCATATTCGGTGGTTCCGTGGTATTCGTTTTCCTTTTCAATAGCGGCTAACAATTCGGTTCCTGTTTTTTCTACGAAACCCAAATCCAAAACACCTTCAATTAATAAAAAGCCCTGCGCATTGATTGCATTTAAAATTTGTTTTTCATCAGTACTCGATCCCATCCTTTTCAGATATTTGTTTCAAAATTACCAAAGTTGGCGGAAGTTATGGAATTTTCAGTGGTAGTGCCGGTTTACAATTCTTCGGAAACATTACCTGAATTGAATAACTTGTTGGAGGAATCACTTCAAATCATTACTCCTGATTATGAAGTGATTTATGTAGATGATGTCAGTTCTGACGGCAGTTTGGAAATATTAAAGCAATTAAAATCAAATAAGGAGAACATAAAAGTAATCCGTTTGCAGAAAAACGCAGGACAATGGGAATCATTGCTAACGGGAGTTTCAAAAGCAAGTGGAAAAATGATTGCGACTATTGATGATGATTTGCAATTCAACCCAGAGGACATTTTATTGCTTTATGAAGAACTAAAAGAAAAGCAGCTGGATTTGATTTACGGTATTCCCAGCCACGCGCTTAAAGGCAGTTTTTGGCAACAGCATAGAATTAAGCTGCTCAACTTTATATTGGGTAAATCAAACACTTCGAGTTTTCGTGTGTTCAAACGAGAAGTTGTTTTTGATAATAAGGATGATTTTTTGCCACAAAAACATTTTGAAGCATTTGAAAAAAACCATGTTGCCTATGACAAAAAATCCTTTGTAAAAGTTGACATTTCAGAAAGAAAAGCAGGGAGATCAGGGTATGATTTTTTCAAAAAAACAGCATTGCTGACCAATTATTTTGCCGAATACCGACCCAAATCCCCGGTGATTTTGTGCTTGCTCGGGTTATTATTTTTATCTTCGGGGTTGCGAATAGGCATGATGTTTGGCCTGGACTTTTTATTAATAGGTTTTTACCTTTATTTCAAGTCAGTTCAATTGAAAACGAAACGCAAAAAACGATTAAGCAAAGCCGAGTTTTATGAGTAATATTTTTTTGTCAGAACATGAAAGCAACGCTTATGGATTGAAAATCGGGCGTGCGCATTTTAACCGGTTAGATGTTGGGTTATTAAAAAGGGAAATTGTTTCAGGTGAATATGATGCGTTGAGGGTAAAAATAAACGCAGAAAACGTCATGTGTTCGGCCCAACTCGAGCAACTTGGGTTTCCTTTTTTTTATGCCGGGAGCGTTATCAATTATTCTATTTCTTCCAATAAGCTGAATTATCAGGGTTTTCCGAATGAAAAAATCAGTTTTGAACTGTTTGATGGTTCTGAGGAAAAAGAAGCATTGGTAAAAGACATCATCACAAAGAGTTGTATTGAAGACCCTGTAGGGTTTTACAAAACACCTTACCTCAACCGGCTGATATCAAAACAGCTGGAAGCACAATATCTCGCTGATTACTATTCGCAGTTTAAAACTCCAGACAAGCCATTGTTTTTTGTAAAAGAAGGAGATGTTTACATGGGTTTGGTCTGCTATATTTTGGATGGAGATACAGCTGATTCGCCATTGGCGGCTATTTATCCGAAAATGCGAAACAGAGGAGCGCTAAAGCATATTAAAATCGAGCGGTTCAATTTTGCTTTGAAAAAGGATTACCAATATACAGTAAATGGAGCTCGTATTGACAACCTTGCCAGCCAGCACGTTTTTGAGGGAGTTGGGATGAAAAAAAAGGGCATTGACCACATTTTTCACATTTTGCCTTTTCTGTCAAAAGCTAAAAATAAAGTTGTGATAAAGATTGCATCACAGGGACAAACCAATAAATTAATCATTGAAGAATTGCGCAAAAGAACTTCTGGCTTGCATGAAAGATTTACACGGGTCGTAAAAATCACTGATGAAGTTCGTGGTGGTCATGTGAATTACGAAATTCGCTTTCCTGTTTTAGAAAGCGATTTGGCGTTATGTGTGGTAAAAATAGTTGATGCAATGGGTGTGTTGGCTTTAGTTTCCTATCATGGGTTTGAAAGATGAGCGAACAGAAAATCCGCWAACCGTATTATTACCTTGCTGATGGCTGGTACAAAGGTGCCAAGCCTGCCTTTTACAATGCGCACGATTTTCCTGCCGGTAAAATCCTTGAAGAAAACTACCTAGTCATTAAAAAGGAAATTGAAGATTACTATGCGAAGCACGCTGCTGAAATCAAACCTAATTTCACGCCATACGGCTATAAAGAAAAGGGTTGGAAAACCATCAACCTGTATTCTTATTTTTTGAAATACCCGAAAAATTGCTGCAAATTTCCTCAATTGGATAAAATCGTGAATTCTATTCGAGGCATGTGTTTAACGCAGATTGCAGTGCTTGAGCCGGGCACGAGAATCAAAGCACATATGGGCGACACAGATGCCATTGTGCGCAGCCATTTGGGTATCACCATTCCCGGAAAGCACCCTGATTTGGGCTTGCGCATTCTCAATGAAGAAAGGGGCTGGGAAGAAGGTAAGGTGCTTTCGTTTTGCATCGTGAACCGCCACTATGCGTGGAATTACACCGATAAAGTCCGCATTATTCTAATGGTGGATGTGATTAGAGAAGATTTTTTTGGTGAGCGTTATCGAATTGCAGGAAAAACGTTGGCGTGCATTGCCATGAAATTAATGGCCACGAAAATTCCCATACTGAAAAAAATGTCCAAGCCGTTGGTTGTGGTGATTCACAATTTATTGGGTATGATTTTTTTGATGCGGCTTTGGGTGCAGCGCAAGTTGGGATTGTAATTTCACACCGTTACCTGTTGCATTACTTCAAAATAACCTTTTGTAACACATGTATTTTTTCGGTATTCTTCGCTTTGCATCAGCAAATGGTGTAATTTTTTGAGATTGTAGCATGGAATGTGACCATAAAGGTGGTGCTCGGTGTGGTAGTTGAGGAAGTGAGGCACCATGAAAATTTTTTCGAGGAAATTTTGCTTCACTGTGCGTGTTAAATACATTTTGTCATTGTGCGGGAAGCAATGGTCGGCAATGAGTGTCACGCGAATGGCAAACTGGTACCATGTGATGAAAGGAATGAGCCAATAAAGCGTGAATTCCAAAAACAAGTTGAAATAAATGAGCAGAAAACCGATAAGCAGATAATATGTAAGCCGTGAAAAAGAAACATCGCCAAACAGGCTGCTCAAATATGAGCTTTTGTTTTTAGTAAGAAAGAAATTACGAATCCCTGAAATAAGTTTTTTCGGAAAATAATATAGAAAATTAATGCCAAGCAAATCCCGAATAAAAATAAGGGCCAATTTCTTGCTTTTCATCGGAAATTGAAATTCTTTAAAATGCAGCAGCGTCATATTGGGGTCTTTTTCTGTTCTGAGGTGCTTGTGGTGTGCAGCATGTTGCATGCCGTACTTTTGTACCGATCGAAACAGAGGCCAAGCAATGAGCAAGTGTGTTAGCCCGTCATTTACTGTTTTGTTTTTAACAATCAGCCGGTGATGACCATCGTGCAACAGCGACCAGAACCCCATCATCCTGCCACCTATGACGAGCACACAAAGCAAGTACGCAATGGGGTTGAAAAAATACTCGCAGAGCAAAATGGCGCTGAAAATAACTGCCCAATCGCATAGTAAAAACCACAACCCTTTGTCGCTCGTCTTGGAAAGAGAGTTTAGCGTTTTTTTATCAATGTATTGCGCAGAAAGCACTTCAGATGTTTTGGCCGAGAATTTACTCCCTTCCCGCGGGTTGGTCGTGAATACTTCGTATTTGTTCCGCTAATTTACGATAAATATCGGCTTTTTCGCTATTTCCAATCTTGCGGTGATAGTCAGCAATGTATGTTGCAAGTTCTGCATTTTCCGATTTCAATTCAAGTGCTTTTTCATAAAATGAAATAGCGTTGGCTGTATCTTGATTTGCGAGTTCGAAATTTCCATAATAATAATAAGGAACATCGCTTTGCGGCAGGCGTATTTCCATGTATTGTAGCAGACGCTTCAAATGGACGGTGTCACCTTTGAAAAATAAAATACGGCTCAAATCGATGTAGGCCAGCTCGTTTTTTGGGTAGTATTCAATGGCCTGATTATAAAACTCAACGGCCTTTTCAGTTTGTCCCAATTGGTTGTAACATTGGGCAAGCGGAAGCTGCACATTCTTAGTTTGCGGGTACAATTCAATGAATTTTTCGTAATAAACAATTGCGCTGTCGTGCTGAGTCAACTCGTTGGCGTAAATATCACCGAGGTGACGGTAGGCCATTTCCGTTTTGGGGTAAATGCGAATGACTTCACGGATGTGGTGGATTGTCTTTGAAACCAGTGCTTTTCTCTTCGCCTCACCCTTTTCTTCTTCAAAATCCTTTTTCAATAACAGCGCATAATAAAAATGAGCAATGGCCGATTCGGTAAACGCTTCCACATCTTTTTCTGCCAGCGTGTGGTGGTTTTTCCAATCGAAATTTCGGGTGATGGTTTTAAATCCATAAAGTGAAAAAACAACCATTAGCAGAACAGCAAAAACCGACTTTGGCAGTTTCAACAAAAAGTAAGCCGCAGCAATGCAAAACCCCAGCGAAGCGGGATAAACAAACCGTTCGGCAACGATTCCAGCGATGGGAAAAACAAGGTTGGAAAACATGGCAATGGAAATAAGAAAGTACAAAATACAGAAAGAAAGCAGGTGCCTTTTTTTTAATTTTATGATAGCGTAAATAAAAATACCGGTGTAAAACAGAATCGAAAGCATGCACCATACATTGTTAAAAGGCACAAGCGGAATTTGGTCAAAGCCATAAAAAAATCCAAGTGGGTGGGGGAAGAGGAGTAGCCGGATGTAATAGCCAAGCGAGTAAAAGGCTGTCCCGTATCGGATGCTAAAATCATCTTCGAACAAAAGTGGGTGCTCAATGTAGGGAAACCCATGCGTGCCGGTGGCCATCCACAAAGTGGTTCCCTCCGAAAGCACCGTTGCCATGAACGTCCAAAAAACAGCCGTTCCCAAAACAAGACAACCGGTTACGACTGCCATTTTTGTTCGGTTAAATCCTTCTGCAAAAAACAACATCAACGGGATGGCTGCCAAAAAGGATTGTCCGCTTTCTTTTGAAGCCAATGACAATTGAAAGCAAATTGTTCCGCCAACAAGTGCCTTGAGCGAATTTTTCTTGTAATAATTCAGAAACAACAAAGCGGATGAAATACCGAAAAGAAAAGCGAACAACTCATCACGGCTTTTCAAACTGCTCACCACTTCAGTATGTATAGGATGTGCTAAAAAAAGTGTTGTTGCTACTAAAGGCAGTAACGGATTCATATTCTTGAAAACTATCCTAATCAGCAGATAAAGCAAGATACAGGTGAGCACATAAAACATTATGTTCAGCAAATGACTGATACCCGGACTTACGCCAAAAAACTGGTGTTCCAAGGCAAAAGATATTCTTGGTACTGCACGGTAGGCGGCTTTGTTTTGCCCTTGTTGGATGAAATTGGTGGTCAAAATTTCAGGAATACCTGCAATGCCTTGTTGCACGACAGGATTATTTTCCACCATGCGGTGGTCGTCAACGGCATATCTATTTGTAATGGTGTTGCCGTAAAGCAAAAAACCTAAAATGAAAAAAAGCAGATAAATATTTTTAGGTTTGCTCTGCAAGCTTTCCCAAATGGTGGTAATTTTACCCGAAATATTTGGCATGGTATTGAGTTCGTTTCAAAAGTAACGCATTCAAGTATAAGTACAGATTTTATGGCAATAACCCGAAGAAAATTCATTCAGCAATCGGCTGTTTTTTCAGCTGGAATGCTTGCTCTTGGCTGCTCTAGCCTTAGTGCTTTGAGCAAAAAACAGCGAGCGCTCTACCGTGAAATTGAAAAAAGTATTGAAGGAAAAGTGGCGATTGATGCGTCAACCCTTGATACTTATGGTATGGATTACAGCCGGGCGTTTTACCGCAAGCCGCTCGTGGTGGTTTTTCCAAAAAACACTGAAGACATTGCCAAAGTATTGGAAATTGCCAATCAACGTAAAGTTAGTGTGAAGGCGAGGGGTGAAGGCCATAGCTTTTATGGACAGGCACTTAACCAAGACGGCATTTTAATTTGTACCAAAACCGAAAGCGAACAAATTAAATTAAATGAAAGCGGCTTATCCCTTCCTGCGGGAATCACTTGGCTTGAGGTTGAAAATTTTCTAAATGCAAAAAATCTGAGTTTTCCACTTTTGCCGGGCTTTCTCGAGCTTTCGGTGGGAGGCACGTTGGTGCATTCAGGTGTTTCGCGCGGGTCAATCAACATGGCGCATCAGATTGATCACATTAAATCGGCAGAAATTCTTACCGCAGAGGGTCAACTACTGACCTGTTCATCAGAAGAAAATCAAGATATTTTTAAAAACACTTTTGCAACACTTGGATCTCTTGGCGTAGTAACCCGTGTGAAATTCGAACAACCTCCACCATTGAAAGAAAGCTGTTATTTCACTATTGCTTGTTCAAGTTGGGAAGATTATGTGGAAAAGCTCGGCTATTTTATGCAAGTATTCAACGACAAAATTGATTACATCATTGGCAGAAATCTTTCGGAAATTGAGGTAGGAATAGATATTGACAGCCGTGATGAAGTTCGAGGCTCAGAATTTGATCATATTAGGGGCAAGTTCAAAGGGTCTGATTTTTCGTTTTCGGGAGATTTTAAAAAATCCATGCACCGGCAATACGCTAATGCTATTGAGGCTTACCCTATTTTTCTTTCTATGAAAAAATTGTGGAATCATTACCTGCTCGACTATGATGGATTTGCCAAGTTTATCAAGTATTGTTTTGAAAATAAATACAAGTTCAGTCTAAAGGGGAAAATCAAGCCAGATCTGACCACTTTTTTGATTAATCATCCTAAAAAATCGCTTTTTCCATTTTCGCCAGCTTATCATTTTTCTACCAACCAGATGTTGGTTTGTATGGGTGTTTTTTACAACATAGAAGAGGATGATTTGGCGGCTCAGCAGGAGGCACGTGAAAAAATGATCGAATTAAAAGACCTCTGTGTCGAACTGAATGGCCGGCCATATCTTTACGGGTATCATGGGCTTACAGAAGAAGACAAAATGAAGATTTACGGAAACGATTTCGAGGAATTAAAACGCCTGAAGAAGCTGCACGACCCTAACGGCATTCTGAACAATACGTTTATATAGTTTTTTCCTTTTCCGCCACATATTTCTTTTTGATGATGTAATTAGGGCGATTGCGCACTTCATCGTAGATGCGCCACAGGTACTCGCCAATAACGCCCAGCATCAGCATGAGTAGTCCGCCAATTATCAAAATCAAAATCATGATTGGCGCCCAACCTTTGAATGGGGTTTGGTGCGCAATTTTCAGATAGACGATTCCACCGGCATAAACAAATCCTGCAAAGGCAGTAGCAACACCCAACAGCGACATGAGTCGAATTGGAAGATAAGACGTGTTGAGTATCCCGTCAATAAAGTATTTCAACCGTTTAGAAAAAGAGCTGCTCGGGTTTTTTGAAGCGCTCTTTTGCCGTTTGTAGGGAATGAATTTCACATTGTAACCGATGTTCAGCATATCGCCCTGCAGAAAACGGTTTTTCTCTTTTATTTGATTGAGAGCATCAACGGCCTTGCGGTCTAGAAACGCAAAATCAAATCCACCAGAAGGCATTTGTGTGGAAGAAAACTTGATGAGCCGGTAGAAAAATTTCGAAGTGGCTTTGTCAATTACCCCATCCTCTCGGGAACTGCGGTAGCCTATGGTGATTTCATTACCTTGTTCCCATGATTCCACCATTTCGGATATTAAACTGGTTGGTTCCTGTAGGTCGGCAGCCATTAAAATTGCGGCATCTCCATTGGCTTCTTTCAACCCGCAGGAAAGTGCAGCTACCTGCCCGAAATTTTTCGAAAAGGAAATTACATTCACGCGCGGGTCAATTTCTTGTATGCTGAGCAATTGCTTCAGGGAGCTGTCATCAGAACCGTCATCAATATAGATGAATTCAAAATCACATTTGCTGGCCAGTTCAATAGAAACTTCATTCAATTGCCGGTGTAATGCTTGCAGTGTTTCTTCGTTGCGGTAAACGGGGATGATGAAAGAAATTAATTTCATTTTAGTGTAAGTTTTCCTGTGACCAGCATGCATTTTTCTGCCCGTAAGCTATGGAAGCAATGAGGGCAGTGCCAATTACCAACCCTGTTTGGATGGTTTGTTTGATTTTCATATATTATTTCTGTTTTTGAGTTGCGTTTTGTTGAGCACAGTTATTTTTTCTCTTGTTCAATTTTTTCAACCAACTTAAATTCTGTCAGTCCAACGGTTTCTATTTTAACTGTCCATATTTCTTTTGAACCGATTTTTTCTCTCACACGATAAACGATTGACTCAGCATACACATTGTTTGAAGAATAAAACACGACCTTATACGTCAATGTCTTGGGAAATGGATTGTTGATTGTCAGCACGCTGCCAAAGCCTTTGGTGTAGTTGTATTCTACTTTTATTGTCTTTGAAGGGTCTGCAATTGTGGCAACCTTTTTTATGTTGGAAATACTTTGTCCATCGAGGTCACAGTCCAAGTAGACCTTGTCACCGAGAGACACTAAAAAAGTGTCAACAACTATCTTGTTCCTGTATTGATTGTCAACATTGTCCTGCCCTTTAGCGCTTGTTGTCAGGAGAAGGATTATTGTAGATAGTGTTAAGTGAATTTTCATAGTCATTTGTCAAAGGGCTGCCAACCACTGCATAAAAATACTTGGCTTTTTATAGGTCTTTGGCATTATTTGTTTGATTGTTTGTTATTCAGTTGTTTTTGCTGAAATGAGCTTGGAAGTACCAAATAACTCCTGTAAAATTAGAAAAATTTTTAGCAACGGGCTTTTATTGCAGCGCTGCCCGATGTTCAGAATTAGTGTGATATTTGTAGCTATAGGATACGCAAAATGACCATTTCCCAATCAGAAAGCAATATTTATGGAGCACGTTTTGCCCGTGCTGAACTTCCAAATGATTTTCGTGAAGAACAGTTTTTGGAAGAATTAATTGAAAATCAAGCCGACATATGTCGGGTGAAAATCAACGCATCCGCCAGCGATGTGTTTCTAAAGTTGGATAAGCTCGGCATGCCTTACCAACTCTATAATATTAATTACACCAACAAGGCGCTGATTAATGATAGCATGAAAAGTGAATCTTGGAGTAGTGATTACCAATACGAATTGTTTGATGGCTCACAAGGCGAAATGATGAAAGAACTGGTGTGTAAGGCCATCGAAAAAAAAAGCTGGGTGAATTATCCTTCTGCATTTTCGAAAGGCATCATCACTCCTGAAAAAGAATTGGAAGCCACTGCTGAGTTTGCTTGTTCGTTCAGTTTTACTGAAAACGCTTCGGCAAGGGCTTGGCTGCTAAAATACAGAGGGAACTACATTGGTTTTTTTATGGGGTATGAACGAGAAGGTTTCTTCGAAGGAATCCTTTACGGCATCATCCCCGAATATGCGGGAAAGGGGCACTCAAAAATCATATATCAAATAATGCTTCACATCTGCGCGAAAAACGATTGGAAGTATTTTGTAAATGATGTCGGCATCCTCAATATCCCAAGCCAGCGTAGCGCTACAGGGCAGGGTTTGGTGCCGCAAGAGATTTATTTTCATTTTGAGATTTACAGCTTTTTATCAAAAACTGAAAAAGAACCGATAGAAGGAACAATAAAGTTGGAAGATACTTTTGAGAGCAGTATCATTGACAAAATCACAAGGGAATTAAATTTAAAAAATTTCAGAACAGTTAATCATGTGAAAATTAACGAAATTGAAGCTGGAAAACCATGTTATTATTATGTGAGTTTTCCTGCGACTGATTTAGTTGTGGTAAAAATCGCGCAGCAGCGAGGGTATAAGTATCCTAATATGATTCTATATTTCGGTGAAGTTTACTAAAACAAAGCCCGTCTTTTTTGTTTTGTTCATTGGCTTTTGGACATTTTTTTCTTGTGCTTCTTCTGAAAAGGGCAAACAAAAAAATGCTGTCAACCAAAGCCATCTCATTCATGAATTAAACGATTTTCTTACCGAAGCCATTATCCAGGACGGTTTCACTCCGCCTGTTGCAAGCCGTATATATGCCTATTCCAACATTGCGGCTTATGAGTGCATCATTTTAGATAGCGATGAAAAAAAACCGCTTGCCGGACAATTAAATGCACTTAAAAATCTTCCGAAGCCAGAACAGGAATTAGGATATGATTTCCGAATTTCTATGGTGGAAGCATTTACCAAGGTAGCCAAGCAATTGGTTTACCGCGACCACATCATAGACAGTTGCAGGCAAAAACTTTTGGGCGAGCTCAAAAATGAAATCAATGATGATTTAAAGATTGAAAACTCCATCACTTTAGGGCAGAAAATGGCACAATCCATCATCGCTTGGGCAAAGACTGATTTATATAATGAAACCCGTAATTATCCTTTGTTTAACCCAGCTAGTAATCCAGGAAGCTGGCAGCCCACCCCGCCTACTTACAAAGAATCCATCGAGCCGCATTGGTTTAAGTTGAGGACATTTGTTTTGGATTCTGCAGGACAGTTTTCCCCAGGGAATCCGGAAGCTTTCAGTACTGATACTACTTCACTCTTTTACAAGCTGGCTTATGAAGTTTACGATGCCGTGAACAGGCTCGATTCAGGAAAGTATGAGATCGCCAGGTTTTGGGATTGCAATCCGCAGGTAACGGTCTATGCCGGGCATTTGATGCAGCGTATTCGGCAACTCACTCCGGGCGGCCATTGGATGGGCATCACTAAAATTGCAGCTAAAAAAAGTAAACTGTCTCTGGTAGAATCCAGTGAAATTTACACAAAAGTGGCTATTGGTCTTGCCGATGGGTTCAAAAGCGCATGGGACGTGAAGTACAAGACAGATTTAATTCGACCCGAAACATACATCAATGAATACATTGACGCAAATTGGCGACCGATTTTGGAAACACCGCTTTTTCCAGAGCATACCAGTGCACACAGTGTCATATCTGCGGTGTCGGCCATTATTTTAACAGATTATTTTGGTGAAAGCTTTGCTTTTGTTGATTCTACTGAAATGCCTTTCGGGTTGTCGCCAAGAAGTTTTGACTCGTTTATACAGGCAGCCGATGAAGCAGCCATCAGCCGGTTGTACGGAGGAATTCACTACATGCCAGCGATTGAATTGGGAAAAACCCAAGGAAAAAAAATTGGCAGATATGTAGTGGAAAAACTGGCAACTTCCAGTAACCCACTGTAAGTTTTACCGGATAAGCGTTACGGTGCCTTTTTTTGTCGCTGGAGTGCCATCGAGAAACATTACATTGATTACATACACATAGCTGTCTTGCTGAGATAATTTATCCCTGTAATAGCCATCCCAACCGACTTTCAGGTCATTGGACTCAAAGATCATCTCGCCCCAACGGTTAAATATCTGCATGTGGAAATCAGTAATATAAGCAGTGATCGGAATAAAAACCTCATTGTTAAAGGAATTGTAATCGTAATAACCCCCGTTAGGTCCGCTTGGACTAGGGATAAAGGCGTTTGGCACTTTAATATCATAGTAAGGTTCAATTCTCACAGGTATTTCATATTGGCCGCTGCAATCGTATTGATTGGTGATAAACAAAATGACATTGTAAGTGCCTGTATCTTGGTAGGTATGCGAAGGGCTCGTTTCGTCTGAAACATCTCCATCTCCAAAACCCCAAGACCAGATTACAGCTCCAAGAGATTGGTCTTCAAATTGAATGATTGGATTTGACATATCAGCAGTAGTTGGAATTGCCGTGAAACTTGCAACAGGAAGGTTGTTCACAACGATGAAATTATTTATAGTATAACTTGCCGGACAATCATCAATTGAAATAACCGATAAACTTACATCATAACTCCCCGAATACAGGTATGGATGTCCAACGTTGGAACAAGTACTATCTGTATTTCCATCGCCAAAATTCCACAAGCAGTCAACTATAGAATCCTTTGTCTTATTGGTGAAATTTACGATGTGTGGCTCACAATCGTAGGTGTCGTCAGCAATAAAAAAAGGAGCAGGAGTGGTGTAATAGCTGATGGTAACCCATGACGTATCATCGGGAGAGCAACCGTCACTTACTATCACTTCATAAACCGTTGAATCAGGATAGGAAGCAGGCTTTACGGTGATATAGATACCCGTATCACCATTATTCCAGTTGTAAGTAAATGTTCCGCCAAATCCTCCGCTCGCGCTGGTGCTGATATTTGCCGAGTCATTTTCACAGATGGTGTCGTCAATTAATGGTGCAATTGTTATGGGTGGATGAACGAAAACATCAACGGTTTGTGTATCAGAAAGGCAATTGTTGAAGTCCAATGCAACCACATAATAGCTTGTACTTGACAACAGGGTCTTTGAGAATGATTGAACCGTATCGGTACCATTCCAAACATAAGAATAAGGGCTGCCGTTCCCTCCTGTGGCATTCGCGTTAAGTGTAGTGCTTTGCATGTAACATATAGTATCAGGCACTACTGTTGGCGCAACAGTTACAACTGTCGGGCTTGTAATGATGATTTGTGCCGTGTCAATGCAGTTATTTGTATCAGTAACTACAACGAAAAAAGTGTCTGTAATGAATGATGTTGCTATGGAATCCGTTTGCCCGTCACTCCATAAATAAGAATATGGAGGTGTTCCGCCTGACGGTGTTGCAACAGACATACCATCATTATACCCGAAACATGTTACGGGGATGTCAACTGTTGACAAAATGAGAGCAAGAGGTTCTGTAATGATAAATGATGTATCGGTTGAGCATCCATTGTTATCTGTTATGGTAACGAAATAGTTGCCAATACATAAGCTGTCAACACTAGTTGTACCTTGCCCTGTGTCCGATGGGGTTAGCCACAAATAGCTATATGGAACTATACCTCCGGCAGGAAAAAGCATAATGGAGCCATCGCAGGAATCCTTGCAAGTGACATTAAACAGCGCAAAAGAATCGGCAACGAGCGAGTCGGGATGACCGATTACAGTGCTGTCAATCGCAGCACAATTGTTTGTATCTGTCACGGTTACATAATAAATGCCGGCACAAAGGCCTGTCATTGTATCCGAAGGTTGTGAATTTATGGTTGAATCCCATTGGTAAATATAGGGCGGCCCTCCTCCTGAAGAAACAATGACGGCTACTCCATCGCAATAACCAAAACAAGTGGCGCTGTCTGAATTTGTTGAAGTTGTAAGTTGTGGAGGTTCTGTCACCTCAATGGTATCAATCACATAGCAGTTAATGGTATCGGTTACCGTGACGATGTAAATTCCGGCCAATAAGCCGCTTACAATGGAGTCAGTTTGCGAAAAAGCCAGTGTGTCCCAAAGGTAGATATAGGGTGGGGTTCCTCCTGCCGGAATAACGGTTACGGTTCCGTTTTGACCGCCATTGCAGCTTACCGGTGTACTATCAGTAACAGATGTTGGAGCCGGGATAGTAGCCACTATCACGCTTATCGCAGAGGAGCAACTATTGCTGTCTGTAATTGTAAGGGTATATGTGCCATCGAGCAGCCCCGTGACTGAAGAATCGGTTTGTGAGAAGGCCGCAGAGTCCCAGAGGAGGGTGAATGGCTGGGTGCCTCCAGACAATGAGTCAAATACTGCTGTTCCATCAAAATTTTCGCAGGAAGAAGGAAAGGATGAAGTGAATATGATAAGTGTATCAGGTTGAAAGATGGTATTGCTATCTTGGGTAAAACATCCGTTATCATCTGTTACTGAAACCGAATAAGCCCCGGAGCAAAGCGAATCAGTGAGAATCAATGTATCTCCGTTATTCCAGGTAAAACCATAAGGTGGAGTTCCGCCTGTGGGGATAGCAGTAGCCGTGCCATTACAAAAGCCGAAACAGGTAACGTTGTTAACAGTTGTGGCTGTAGAAAGGATTGGTGGTTGGGTGATGACTGCACTATCTGCTAAAGTGCATCCTAAGGAATCGGTAATGGTAACATGATAATCTCCAATACACAAGCCGAATGCAGTGTCTGTCACTTGCAGTCCTGTAGCGGTATCCCATTGGTAAGAATAGGGTTGTGTTCCGCCACCGGGAATCGCTATGCCCATGCCATCACAATTTCCATAACATAGCGCTCGGATAGTATCAATAATTGTTGTTAACGGAAGTGGCTCTAAAACGGTTGCAAATATGGTAGAAGTACAGCCGAGCGTATCTGTTACAGTAATAAAATAGATGCCCGTACTTAATCCAGTTGCCAATGTTGTTGTTTGTGAGTTTGCCGCGATATCCCACAGGAAGACGTAAGGCGTGGTTCCGTCAATTGCGCTGGCTGTTGCCTCTCCGTCACTTCCGGCTGCGCAACTGACGTTTTTTATATCAATAATGGCAGCGATGAGTGAATCAGGTTCGGTAATTATTACAGAACCCGTATCCGTGCAGCCGTTATTGTCAGTAATTGTCACCTTGTGTGTTCCGGCAATAAGGTTAATAGCAACTGAATCGGTCTGTGAAGAAGCGGAAACACTCCACAAGTAAGTATAGGGAGTTGTGCCTTGGATGCCGGTTGCAAGGGCACTTCCATCGTTGCCATCTTTACAGCTAACGTCTTGCAAAACGGCTGCATTTGCTTTGAGTATTGCGGTATCATTTACTTCCACAAAGATGGTGTCAGTAATCGTGTCCTTACAACCGCCTAATGAATTGGTTATTTCAAGAGTAATGATATAGGTTCCGCTGTCAGTATAAATATGCCAGGGATTTTGTAAAGTGCTACCTGTTCCATCACCAAAATTCCAATTCCAGGAGTTGATGGTTGTGTTGTCGTTTTGAGTATAAGAAGAGTCGATAAAATAAACTGTGTCTAGGTTGCAAAGTGTAATTAAAAACGAATCCGCCAGCTGTGTTATGATTGAAATCGGGTCATCAACGATAATCGAATCAGGATAGGGTGCATCGGCTTTTCTCACACAGCCCGTAGTGTCGGTCATGATCAATGCCGGAGTGTAAGTGCCGGGAGAGGTGTAGGTGTGGGAAGGCGAATATCCCGATAGCGAGTCAACGTTTCCATCGCCAAAATCCCACAAAATTTTGATGTCATTATAAGTAGTGGACGTAAAATTGACAGTAGTCGGAACACAACCGATTTTAGGCGTGAAATCAAAAATTCCGTAAGGTCCGCCTACCTTTATCAAATCATATTTAATAATCGTGTCTTTGCAGCCAACAGAATCCGTCACCATTAGCGTTACGTTAAAAGTATCCGGATAGGAGTATGTATGGATTGGATTTTGTACAATGGATGTAGCCAAATCACCAAACTGCCAGTCCCAACTCACCACATCGGCAGTGGATGAATCAGCGAAAGTAACGACTAACGGTGGGCAGTCGGTGTAGAAAGTGTCAAGGCCAAAATTGGCAGTCGGAAAAGGAACTACGGTAATAATCTGCGAATAGTTGCTGTCGCAGCCGTTGCTGTCGGTGGCGGTAAGGGAAATAGTGTAAATTCCGGCAGTATCATAAACGTGTGTTGGATTAATATCCGTATCGGTGTTCCCGTCACCTAAATCCCAGAAATAGGTCAACCCTGCACCTGTCGAAAGGTTGTTGATGTTTAGGATTTCAAGTGCACATAATGGATTTTTAAATGAAAAATTGGGATAAGGAAATGTGGGATTGATGTATAGTTGTTTGCTCATGGAATTTTTACAATTATTACTGTCAGTAATTGTTAGTTGTACATCGTAAAAATCTCTCACGGTATAAATATGCGTTGGGTTTTGGTTGGAATCAACAGCCGAAGTATCACCATAATCCCATTCCCAATTAATAATTTCGGCTATCGAAGAAGATGCGTCAAAAAAGCTAACGGTTAGCGGTACACATCCAAAGGTAGGGACAGCGGTGAATTCGGCTACTGGTAGCTCGTAAATGGTAATGAAATCAGTCATCAAAATTGAATCTTGACACCCCAGCGAATCGGTAACAATCAATTTTACATCATAAATACCAGAATCGGTATAAGTAACAAATGAAGCGTTGTTTAATGAGCTATCTCCGTTGCCGAAATCCCAATTCCATCCAATTATCGGAAAGTTGCCGGAAGAAGTGTCTGTGAATAAGATGCTTGTAGGCTTGCAGCCCTGTGTGGTATCCTGCTCAAAACCGGAAATTATGTTTGAAATAAACACTTTTTTGCGGATGGTATCCGTGCATCCGCTGGTGGTGTTGGTGACAACAAGTTGCACCGTAAAAACACCATGAGAGGTGTAAATATGCGAAGGATTTTGCAAGTTACTTACAAGAGTGGTATCACCAAAGTCCCATTCCCAGGTGTCGGCAAGCACAGAAGAATCGGTGAAATTCACTGTCAAAGGAGTGTCGCAGCCAAATTCCGGGTCATAATTGAACAAGGCCATTGGAGCCAGCACCTGTATAGCAGAATCCACTACAAGCGTACTGGGACAGCTAAAATGGTTCACTGTTAATGTCACATCGAAATATCCAATATTATCACTGTAAGTGTTGGAAGCATTTTGAAAAACACTTCCATTTCCATCACCAAACAACCATTCCCATGAATTTCCGTGGCTGCTTAAATTGGTGAACCCAATAAATAGTGGAAAACAACCTGCTGTGTCTTTTGGATAGAAGTCAATAACGGGCGGCAATCCCACTTTGATATAGCCGCCGATAGTAATAGAATCTTCACAGCCGTCTGCTGTTGTGATTTTAAGAGTAACGTCATAAACTCCGCTGTCTAAGTAAATATGAGTTGGGTTTTGGTTCGTGTCAATGGAGCTACTGTCTCCAAAATTCCATTCCCAAGCTACAATAGAATCGGGGGAGGTGCTGGCATCTGAAAACCCTACTGTCAGCGGCATGCATCCTTCTTGCACATCTGAAACAAAAAATGCGATTGGCAATTGCACCTTTATGAAACCCGGCTTGATTACGGTCAGGGTGCAGGAGGTGTTGGTGTCAGTGATCGTAAGAGAGACTGTATAATCACCGTAAGCGGTGTAAGTGGTGGAGGGATTAGGTACTGTGTCTGTATTTCCGTTGCCGAAATCCCACAATAATATGGTAGAATCGGAGGAAGTGGAGGTGAAATTAACCGTAAAAGGGATCACGCAGCTTCCGTTGTCATCTACTGTGAAATCACCAGTTGGTGGAGTTAGCAAGCTAATGTAATCCACCTTGATCATGGTGTCTACGCAACCTGTGATTGTATCTGAGGCAATTAGCGTAACTGTGTAAGGCCCTGCTCCTGCATAAGAATGAATTGGGTTTTGCAGAGACGAACTGAATCCATCACCAAAATTCCACAGCCAATTAGTTGGAGTTGGCGAAGAAAGGTCGCTAAATTGGATGGGATCGTTAGGACAGAAGACAGTTACATCGCCTGTAAAATTGGCATTGAATCCGACAATAATAATTGGCTGTGAAAACGTATTCGTGTCGGAGCAGATGTTACTGTCTGTTACCGAGAGTGTTACATTGAAACTTCCTGCGAAGTTGTAGGTGTTTGCTGGGTTTTGAAGTGTGCTGGTGTTGCCATCACCAAAATTCCATAGCCAAGAAGAGATGCCACTGGAGCCGGGTTGCGTTAAATCGGAAAAGCTCACAGTGTGTGGGGTGAAACATCCGTTATTGGGAAATGCTGAAAAACTCACTTGTGGAATATCAAAAAGCTGGTTGTTGAGGATGACAGAGCCGTCATTGCAGCCGTTGGTGTCCCACACGGTCAAGCTAATATTATATGCCCCTGCGCTATATGTATAGGATGGGTTCTGCAGGGTAGAGGCATTGCCTTCTCCCCAATCCCATAACCATGAAACGATTGGCGCTGAGCCAGCTGTTGATGCATCTGAGCCGGTTACCGACAGCGTGCATCCATCAGTAATATCAGTGAGAAAATTTGAGGTAGGGCTTTCGTGTATTGTGATAAGATTGGTTTTCACTATGGTATCGCTTCCGTTACCATTTGTGGCTATTAGCTTAACCGTATAGGTTCCCGGGTTGATATAGCTTGTGCTTGGGTCTTGCGATGTTGATGTGTTCCCGTTTCCGAAATCCCATTCCCATGAAGTGGGGCTGCCGGTTGAAAGATCGGTAAAATTGACTGTAATCACATCACAACCCGCAACAATATCAGAAGTAAACTCGGCTATAGGCAGCTGGGCAGCAAGAGGAAGGTGAAACACAACAGTAAGTATTACCCCCACATAAAATTTCTGAAAATTCATTTTGGACACTACCTCTATTTAATATATCAGGTCATGTTTTCTTAAATTTATATTTGGCAATGGATATTTGATAACTGGTTGATTTGAGTTAATATACGCAGTTTTTTCATTCTATTTATTACGTTAAAATCTTGATTTTGTTCCGGCACTTTGTTTTTATTAGAAACGAAAGGTTATTTACCGAATAATAAATGAGGCTTGTTATTTCACCCATGTTGCACATCCCAACATCTTTTTTCATACTGTTGCCAATATAAAGTTCAGGAGAGTAGTTGATCCGAAAACAAGAGACTGAGTAATCGACAAAAGAGGTACACGTTTATTGGTTCGGCTCATGAACTAAATTTAATTCATAAACCTGTAACGTATCATTATTCACCCCAACAAGCACATTCATTTTACCGGAAGATCCATTCCTAATTAATGCAAGTGAGCGCACGTCTTTATTCATGCTAAACCCGCTTTGGTCAAAATTTACAGGTGTGAAACTGCCTTTTCCATTGCCCGAAAGCAACAGCCCTCTTGAAGCATCCAAGGCCCCTTGGTCGTAAAAGTTAGAATAGGAATTCCCCGCCAGCAGCACATCGGCATTTCCATCCGAATTAAAATCATAAACCAACATTGCGTTAACACATGAAACTTGAACTTCAAGCGGTAAAGGCGAAATCCTGAATTTTCCATTACCGAGATTTTCAATGTAGCTGGACGCAAATGTTTTTGCTTCTCGTTTCACTGAGTTTTGTAGCTGTTTTTCGGTGAATATATCAGAAATTTCTGCTTCAGCATAAGAACGATGTGTGAGAAATTGGTTGCGGTACTTTGGCATTTGCAGGCAAAACAGATCGCGATCGGCAAAGGGAGCATTGCGACTTTCCAAGTAGTGAAAGAGTACCGGATCTGTAGTGCCGTTCCCGTCAAAATCATTGACATAAAGAGTAATCGGCTCTTTTTCCGAACACTTCAAAACGGAATTGTAGCCCCAGTTTCCGGCTATATAGTCCATATCGCCATCATTGTCAAAATCACTTTGAGCCAAGCAGTTCCACCATCCGTTGAAATTTTCCAATTCTGAATTTGTAGTAATGGATTTGAGTTTTCCTCCTTGATTTTCGAAAACGGTAATGGGCATCCATTCTCCACAAATAATCAAATCCGTTTTTCCGTCATTATTAAAATCCGTCCAAAGTGCATCGGTAACCATCCCGATATTTTGCAATTCGGGTGCAATCTCAGCGGTGGCATCTGTGAATGTTCCGTTGTCATTTCTCAAAAGATAACTTTTTGGAGCAAGGCCATACTTTCCAGAGATGAGCCGCCCGCCAACAAACAAATCATAGTCTCCATCATTGTCAAAATCGGCTGCTTTTACACAGGAAGTGCTCGCTTCAATAGCAGGAAATGAATCATTCGTGTAGGTAAAATCTCCATTTCCACGATTGAAATACAAGCCATCGTTCAGCAGCGTTGAATTTTCTGTGAGCTCATTGCTTCCGCTTGAAATATACAAATCGGGCGTGCCATTATTGTTAGCGTCAAAAAACAGCATGCCCATGTCTTCGTAAGCCGTTTCTTTTGTCCACGGCTGCGCTATGGTTTTGGTGAAATGGCCTTTCTTCGACTGATAGTATAAAGCACCCGGCTGCCCCGAGGCGCCTCCGATGAAAAAATCATCCAATCCGTCACCGTTCACATCGGCTACGGCAATTTTCGGTCCTTCGCGGGAAAGCATTTTGGGAATCAATCGGTCTCTTTTGAAATCGTAAAAATCGCTTTCATAATGAACGAAAATATCTTTTGATGGAAACGGAACCTTTTTGAGAATAGTTTTTCGCGGTTCATCCGTTTTTGATTGTATTTCCAAAGCGTCACTCTCTTTTATTTCAAACGTTTTATTTACCTGAACATCACGCAAAACTTGCCTTCTTCCGCTCAGCCACACCACTTTGACGCTATCAATGAATGCCGCATTTCCCAACCCGAAATGCAGCAGCGGCTCAACGCTCGATTGAAAGCCATGAATATTGTTCATTTGCTGGAATTGCGTTTTTTCGTTTGAATATATCCAGACTTTCGTGCCCAACCCAAAAGTGTTTTTACCATTCCCTACCAGTTTGATTTTCAGGAAATTTTGCGCTGCACCAAACCCTGTGTTTTGGTAAATAAAAGCCAGGGTATCCGTATTGTTCACAACTAAATCCATCAGCCCGTCATTGTTCAAATCGGCATAGACCGCGCCTTGGCTGTTCACGTGTTGATCAACACCCCATTTTTTCATCATTTTTTCAAAGCGAGATTCCGTAGTGTTTCGATAAATGTAATTCTGTAGGCGCACCGTTGGCATATTGAGAATGAGGTCTCGTGCATTGTGCCTTTTTTGTGCTTTTATCATGTCGCCTCCGAATTCAAGCATCACGTAATCTATATCGTGGAATTCACGTTTTGTGCCGTTAGTAATGTACAAATCTTTCCAGCCGTCATTGTCAAAATCTGCAAAAAGTGTAGCCCAGCTCCAGTCGGTACGAGCAACATTGGCAAACTCACCAATCTCGCTAAACGTGCCATTAGGATTTTGCAGCTGCAGCATGTTTCTGCTAAATTGTGATGTCTCGAATTTTTGGTTCAGCATGTAGTAATAAGTCATATCAAAGCGGATGTCATTATTCTTTCGCCTGAAATGGCCTTCTGGTTCCATATCGGCAATAAACAGGTCGAGCAGGCCGTCATTGTTGATGTCTGAAAAATCACTGCCCATCGCAAAAAGAGGTACTTTGTTGAAATAGTTTTTGCGACTTTCGGTGAAGGTTTTGTCGCCATTGTTGATGTAGAAATAATCGGGCACAATGAAGTCGTTGGCCACATAAATATCGAGCCAGCCATCATTATTCACATCTGCAATTGAAATACTTAACCCAAATCCCTTTTCATGCATAATTCCTGATTTTTTGGTAACATCAACAAATTTTCCATCAACATTTTGCATCAACTTGTTTGAATTAAGCGAATCCACTTTGGGATTGAAATTGAAATAAGGGTGATAGACATTTTCGAAATCCGAAGGATGGTTTAGAATGAATGCATCCAAATCCCCATCATTGTCGTAATCGAAAAAGCAAGCATGCGTGGTGTGGCCGTTATCTGCAAGGTTAAATTCTGCTGCTTTTTCAGAAAATTGGTTGTTTCCGTTATTGATGAAAAGCTGGTTGCGCTTATCTTTTGTGAATTTCGAACCCGATTTGCATACGTAAATATCAAGCCAACCATCGCCATTTACATCAGCCATTACTACTCCCGTTGACCAACCACTGTCAGTAATTTTTGCCTGTGTTGTAATGTCTTTAAACTTAAAATTTCCTTCGTTCAAGTAAAGCTTGTTTTCGACTTGATTCCCTGTAAAAAACAAATCGCAAAGGCCATCGTTATTTATGTCGCCAGCCGCTACGCCACCGCCATTGTAAACGTAATAAGAATTGTAGGGGGTAATATCTCCCAAATCATCAATATCGTTTCGGAAATCAATGCCAGTAGTGTCGTTGTGCAACAGTTGGAAAAGTGTATTTTCTTTTTGAATGTTATCAGGATTGGTGCAATTCAAGAAGAAAGTAGCCAAGCAAAAAGCTACCAAATATGTCGAATAGTTGTGCATTATTCTTTTAAAAGTTTTCGGTAGTAATTTGCTTTTCTCGTGGTTCCATTCCGCTCAAAGTAATCGGATAGCAAAGCAATCGCATTCGGGTTGTTGGGGTTGATTTCCACTGCTTTTTCGAGATGCGKAACRGCAGAAGCTGTGTCTTTTTCCGCCAGATAAAACGTGGCGGCATTGATGTGTGGCTCGGGGGCATCGGGAAATGCTTTAAGAAATTGATTGTTGTAATTACGGGCTTTTTTAAAATCKGGTTTSGAAAAATAGTGMRGHGCCAAATTGTTCAARGCAGAAAAATGRTTTTCGTAATCTYCAAGCGTTTTTTCATAGAAATAAACGGCAGAATCCATYTGCCCGAAGGMCTGATAACAAAGTGCCAAATTGTAGCTTGCTTCRGGGTAATTCGACTTTAATTTTAAAGCTTTTTTCAAWAGTGAWATTGCTTTTTTCGTTTCGCCTTTATSCGAAGCATACAGCACYCCCAAATTTTTCAGCGTAGTGGGCCAACCGTCATAAATTTCCACCGATCGTTTATAGTGGTAAAAGATTTTTTGGTTGAGCTTTTTAGCATTCATCATATTGCTTGTCAGCGAATCTGTTTGCAGAAATTGTGCGCACAACTGATGGGCTTTTGCAGAATTTTCAAGATGGCCAATGTCTGCGGTGTACAGCGTTCCCTTGTCTTTCCAATCGAAATTTCTGTCAATTGTTTTAAATCCAAACAAACCGAAAATCACAACAGCAATTAAAATCAAATTCTTGTTGAATTGGATTCCCCCTCTCGTTTTAAAATCAACGTTCGTTAATTTCAAAATCAAGTATGCGATAGTGATGCAAAACCCCAGTGATGCGGCATATAGCGCCCTCTCAGAAATAATTCCCGTGTATCCGTACGGGATATTTGAAAATGGAAAAATGAAGAACAGGAAAATCAAAATTCCAAGTGCCACAACATTTCTTTTCTTAATGTTTTTGAAAGAAAACCAAACGATAAACGTGTAAAACAAAAAAGATAGAATAGCCCAGATATTTGACCATCCCACCAGCGGAATTTGGTTATATCCGTAGTAAAAACTAAGTGGGTGGGGGAAGAAAAGCAGCTTCAAATAATGCCCGAGCGAAAGACAAATGGATGCTGTTTTTGTAGCTATTTTTTCTTCAAATGCGATGGGCATTTCAAGGAAAACATATTCGCGGTTCCAAGAAGGGAGCATCGTTCCCACAAAGGTGTAATACCCTATTGCAACAGCAGCTATTGCAGATAGTACTACTGCCGTTTTTTTTATCGAACTAATTTGGAAAAAGTAGAATAAAAGTGGAATAATGCCGAAAATAGTTAGAATCGTCATTTTGCTCAAAAGGCCTATGAGGAAAGCGACACAGCCAAAAATTAGGAATTTTATTTTTGATAGCCTGCAATGATCAGCACAGAATTTAATAGTGAGCAACCCACAGAGAAAACTGAGTAATTCTTCACGATTTTTTAAGCTGGCTACTACTTCGGTGTGGATGGGGTGAGCGAGAAAAAGCAGTGTTATCAATAAKGGCAAAATCACGTTGTAATTGCTGAAAAAAAAGCACAGTAAATTGAATAAAATAATACCGGTAAACGCATACAACAGCACGTTAATCAAGTGGCTGATGTGTGGGTTTTTRYCAAAAAATTCATGCTCGATGGCRTAGGTGGCTTTCACTAATGGGCGGTATTCCATTTTCACGTYTTTYACAATCATGTAGTTGGTGGTGAAAATYTCRTACAACCCACCAAAACCCTTCTGCACCATTTCGYTTTCGTCCACAACCAAATGATCATCCAGRTTRTATTYATTGGGGATCGTGTTACAGTAAAGTGCAAAGGCAAAAAGGAACARYCCGATTCGGATGTTTCKCAGTAGTTTGGTGTTTGGTTCARTGCCTTTCATTGRCGCTGTTTCCGAATTTCTTYTGCTTTTTTGAAGTGCATTTTRGCTATTTCGGATTGGTTTAATTCTTCYAAATAAATCYTYCCCAATTTCTCGTGAACTGAAGCTCGTTCATTGTAGATTTCCAACGCTTTTTCGAAATGAAACATGGCTTCATCGACCAACTTTTTTCGCTGTTCATGATTTTTTTCGCTCTGGTAATCCAAAGATGATGCGTACAAGTCATGTGCGTAATGTGAGTTTTCAAGATGTTTGATATCGGCTGCAAAAAGTGTTTTTTCGTTTTTCCAGTCAAAATTTCGAGTGATTGTTTTCCACGAACAAAGTGAAATTAGTACAACTATCGAAGCAAGAAGAAGCGTTTTTGGCAACTTTATCAGCAAATAAGCAACAGCAATACAAAATCCCAGCGATGCAAAATACAGCGCTCGTTCCGATACAATGCCCGTATAGCCGTATAAAATGTTGGAGAATGGCAAGATGCAAAATAGGAAAATCAAAATCCCAAGCGCAATAATGTTCTTTTTTTTCAAAAAAAAGATTGAAAACCCAATAAGAAAAAGGTAAACGAACGCATAAAAAAGTGTGCTGAAATTTGACCAATCCATAATGGGGATTTGGTTGTATCCGTAGTAAAAACTAAGTGTTTGTGGCCAGCAAAGCAACTTCAAATAATAGCCCATAGAATAAGCAATGGAAGCGGTTTTGACACCCAAATCAGTTTGAAAAGTAATTGGTTTTTCGAAGAAAAGGTACTCTCTTTCGAAAGATGGCAGTAGTGAAAAAACAAGCGCTGAATAAATTATTGCAACAGCAATAAGAGTAAAAGCAGCAGTGATAATTTTTTTGTTCGACCCTATTTCAAAAAACCAAAGCAGCAGCGGAATGATGCCCAGAAAAGTCAAAATTGTAATTTTTGATAACAGGCCGAATAGGAAAAAAACTCCTGCCAAAAGCAGAGCGTTCTTTTGGCCTTTGCAATAGCGAATGCAGTATTTCAAAGCGAGCATCGCAAATATAAAACTCAGCATTTCTTCGCGATTTTTTAAGCTTGCTACCACTTCAGTGTGTATGGGATGAGCTAGAAAAAGCAGCGTTATTAAAACTGGGAAAAACCAATAGTATTTTTTTATCAGTTCGCGCAAAATGCTGAAAAGTAAAATTCCCGTTAGGGCATACAAGATCACATTGAGCAAATGGCTGATGTGCGGGCTGCGACCGAACAATTCGTGCTCAATTGCAAAGGTGGCTTTGGCCAGTGGGCGGTATTCGAGTTTTACATTTCCCTTTTCGAGGTAATTGGAAGTAAAAATTTCAGCGATTCCTGCTATGCCTTTTTGAACCTGTTCATTGGTATCGGTTACCAAAAAATCATCAAATGAATAATCGTTTAAAATCGTATTGCCATAGAGTGCAAACACGAAACAAAAAATCCAAACATATTTTTTGGACAGGATAAATTCTTCAGTGAAAAAGCAAACCATCGGTAAAAGTGAATGTTTATTTTAGCGTTCCATTCAGCGGCTAAATTAGCCCATTTCAGCATAGTAGAAAATGATTGGCAAGGCAAAAATATTTTTCAGTGAAGTGCTTTTCAAACCTGTAAATCCATCATCACTGGGGTTGTTCAGGGTTTTTTATGGTGGGTTTATGATCTACGAGTTTGCTGAATTGAAGGAATACGTGCTCGAATACCTGCTGCAAACCAAATTTTATTTCACGTATGACTTTTTTCATTGGATAAAACCACTGCCTGCAGAATACATGCAGTTTGCTTTTGACCTGTCTCTCATTGCAGCATTCCTTGTAATGATGGGTTGGATGTATCGTATTTCACAAGTGTTTATTTTCCTTTCATGGACCTACATTTTTCTGCTCGATAAGGGGCACTACAACAACCACTACTATCTTTACTCACTGTTGTCTTTTTTGTTGATTTTTATTGATGCCCATAAGACATTTTCCATTATAAGTTTTTGGAAGAATACTAAAAATACTCAAACCACAGTAGCAGCAATTCCATATTGGCAATTGCTTTGCCTCCAACTGCAAATCGTTATTGTATATTTTTATGGAGGTATCGCCAAACTCAATGCCGACTGGCTAAAGGGCTACCCCATGAAACTTTGGCTAGTGGACGATTGGCCTTTTCCGCAATGGCTCAATGATTTTCTCGCCACTGATTTTGCTGCTTACTTATACAGTTACGGGGGGCTGGCCTTTGATTTGATTATTCCTTTGATGTTGTTCCACAAAAAAGCGCGATGGTGGGCAATTCCTGCGCTGCTTTTCTTTCATGTTTCTAACCATTTTTTCTGGAATATTGGTTCGTTCCCGTGGTTTATGCTGGCGGCTATCTTGCTGTTTTTCGATATTGGAAAGAGGAAAGCCCCTAAAGAGTTTGAGCCATATCCAATGCAAATGAAAAAATTAGTTGCAGGGTTTTTTATGGTTTATTTTTCTGTTCAGGCAGTTTACCCTTTAAGGCAATTTTTCTATCCAAACAACCCGGCATGGTCGGGCGAAGGGCAGTTTTTTTCGTGGCGAATGATGTTGGTGGATACGGTGGACGGCATCCGTTTCAAAATCAAAGACAAAAAAGACCCGAACTATTTTTATGTTGATATGGGTGATTATGTTACCTTCAAGCAATTCAGAAAAGGAAGTCGAACCCCAAAAT
Source organism: Flavobacteriales bacterium (assembly GCA_002746335.1). Taxonomy (GTDB): domain Bacteria; phylum Bacteroidota; class Bacteroidia; order Flavobacteriales_H. Next base: position 31,287 of record NVWW01000039.1, read on the forward strand.
CATTACTGAAATTTGCTCATCATTTGCGTAATATCATGATAGAAAATGGAGCAACAGCGCCAATTGTGAAGATGGAAATTTACAAATCGGTAAATGCCCGCCCATATGCGCTTTTAGTAGATACTTCGCTGAATTATGCCGAAGCAGAATACAATCTTATGCAGCCTGCTTATTGGATAATGCCTTTCAATAAAGAAGACGAACCGGGAACTGGTACGGGAAACCTTGACTTAGACCTGTCAAAAACCGATTCGATCAGCAGATATTAGCAACCATATGTGAAAAAAATCGTCTCTTAACCGTATGCGTGACGAACAAATTGCTATTTTTACGTGATTTTTAGTTTTGTTGTTTGTAATTAATGAATTGAAAATCAGAAGACAGAATATGCAGCGAATGTTGATAAAAACACTTGCAGTTAATGCCTTTTTGCTATTTTTTGCAAGCGTAAGTTATGGACAGTTGTGCAGTATTTGGAAAGCGACTACTGCAAATGAAATAGACACTTCCATCACTGCTGCGTGTGCTGCCGGTGGGGGCGTCATCAAAATTGCAGTTGGCACTTACACTTTTGACAATCCGATTATTCTTTGCAGCGACATCACGCTTGAAGGCGGTTATGACACCACATTCACCACAAAGACAAGTACTCCAGGTTCCACCACTATCTTTCGCTCCAATCTAAATCCTGCTGGCACGGTTGGTCAGCAACGTATTGTTGGCATTGAGGTCAATACCGAAAGCAATTTCCGTTTGCAAGACATCACCATTCAAACCGACAATGCCACTTCCGATGGTATGTCAGTTTATGGAGTGCACATTACAAGTTGTTCTGATTTTAACTTTACACGCACTCAGGTGTTGCCCGGCAATGCAGCTGCCGGTACTCTAGGCACTGCTGGAACAAATGGTTCGGCCGGTTTTGGCGGTGGTGGTGGTTCGGCCGGGGCTAATGACAATGACACCGCTCCCGGTGTAGGTGGTGCTGGAGCTGCTGGAGCCGGCACTGGAGCCGGTGCAGGAGGTTCAGGAGCTATTACCACAGGATGTCCCAATGCAGTCGGGGTAACGGGTGGGGCAGGCACTGCTCCGAGCAATAGTTGGGCTGGAGGTGGAGGCGGAGGCGGTGGTTCCGGTGGATGTGAAGAGCGTCCGGGGGGCAATGGTGGTAATGGTGACGGTTGGCTTGGTCAAACTACCGGCGGAGGCGCAGGTGGAGGAAGTTTTAATGATTGCAGCAAGGGGAGTGATGGTAGTGCTGGTGCCGTTGGTGGAGCAGGAACAGCGGGAACCATAGGAACGTTAGGATCATTTGGTTCACATATTTCAGGATTTTGGGTTCCAGGTGGACAAGGAGGAGCTGGATCTGATGGAATAGGAGGAAGCGGAGGTAAAGGTGGTGGCGGTGGTGCCGGTCAGGGAGATACAGGCACTGCCATTTGTACTGACGGTGCCGGTTCCGGAGGTGGCGGTGGCGGTGGCGGTGGCGAAGGTGGCACGGGCGGTACTGGTGGCTCCGGTGGCGGTTCTTCTTATGCTGTGTATCTGTTTAATAATGGCGTTAACGCCTATTTTGAAGATTGTAATTTAACGTCAGGAGTTGTAGGTCCTGGCGGGGCAGGAGGAGCAGGAGGTACAGGAGGCGGTGGCGGAGCAGCTGGGGCAGGCAACCCTTACACTGGAGGTGAAGTCGGAGCAGGAGGAAACGGTGGAGCAGGTGGAACAGGTGGCAGTGGCGGTAGTGGAGGAATTGGTAGTGCGGGAGAAACAATCGGTTTATACATAAACGGAGGAACAGCACCAACTTTAATGGATACCAGCTTCAACCTTGCCGTACAGCCCACCATTACAATGGATGACGTTAACTGTACCTATACAGACATTGACTACATGACGGCTGTATCAAATACCTGGGGTTTTGGAGTGGGGTCAATTCCACAAAACCTTACGGGAGATACAGTCACTACACAATATGATACAATCAGCCGAAAGGACATTTTGTACGGCTCTGAAATTTACACCGGCTTTGCCAATATCCTTTTTGACGGAGCGCCTGTTTCAATTACAGTGGTTTCTGCCGGAGGAGCAATAAATTTATGCGCGGGCGATTCCATTCTGTTGACTGCAACTTCGGGCTACACCAATTATCAGTGGATGCAAAACGATACGGACATTGTTGGGGCAACAGATTCGTTGCTTTGGGTGAACGATAGTGGTGCTTACACAGTGAAAGTACTCACCACTTGCTGCGGAATTGGCATTGCAAAAGATACAATTGATGTAGATGTATATCCTTTGCCTATTGCTGATGCCGGTTTAGACACCACCATTTGTAATGGATTTAGCGTAACCCTGTCGGGAAGCGGGGCGGACTTTTATAGCTGGTCGCCTGCGGCAACACTTGACAGCTCAACACTCCAAAACCCAACGGCTACACCTCCCGACACAACAACTTATGTTTTAATCGTATCCGACACCATTGGCTGCAATGATGTTGACACCGTTACGGTGAATGTGAACCCAAACCCAATAGTGGTTGTAGATACATTTGATGTGAGCTGTAATGGGCAAAATGATGGGAGTGCCATGGCCAATCCGAGTGGTAGCACATCGCCTTATCTTTATCAATGGGATGATAATAACAACCAAATCAATCAAACAGCTACCGGCCTGCCCCCAGGGGTGTATCACGTAACAGTGACTGACTCCAATACTTGCGCTACAGTGGACAGCGTGCTAATTACTGAGCCAACGTTATTGACTGCCACAGAAGACAGTACCAACGCTACTTGCTATGGTGGATGCGATGGCACTGCCGTTTACACGCTTTCGGGTGGAACACCGGCCTATTCATATGCTTGGTCTGACGGGCAATCCGGTTCAGTGGCTATTGGGCTGTGTGCAGGTACTTATATTGTAACAGCACAAGATTCCAATTCCTGTCTTTCTATTGGGATTTTTGAAATTACCCAACCCCCGCAAATGACCTCCACTACTGATTCTACCGATGCTTTGTGTGGTTTGCCGACAGGAAGTGCGACAGTAACCATTACTTCTGGTGGGCAATCGCCTTTCAATTACCAATGGGATAACAACGCTTTCAATCAAATTACGCAAATTGCTACCGGCTTGCTGGGCGGCACGTATTCTGTTACCGTTACCGACCAAATGGGCTGCTTTATTGTGGAAACCATTACCGTTATTGACCCGCCTGCAGTCAATGCAACAATGGATGCTATTGCCGAGACTTGCGGAGAATCAAATGGTGTGGCTATCATTTCTGCCATGAATGGAGGAACACCACCGTTCACTTACCAATGGGATGCCTCGGCAGGAAACCAAACAGGCACAATTGCAACCGGCCTTGCGGGAGGTACTTACGAGGTCATTATTACAGATAATTTGGGTTGTGCGGATACCACTACCGTAACCGTGCCTTCCGTTGGTTTTCTCGATGCGGATTTTGACGCTGACCCAATACAAGGCCTTGAACCACTCGAAGTGGAGTTTGAAGATGAAAGTACAGGCACTATTGACAGTTATTCGTGGGATTTCCAAGGTGATACTGACAGCAGCCAGTCCCCAACCTACATCTTCCAAAACGATGGCGAATACAATGTGGTATTAACCATTGCTAATAGCTACGGGTGTGTTGATACTGCTTCTATGCTTATCATTGTGGATGCGCTTTCAGATTTGGAATTACCCAATGTGTTTTCGCCAAATGGCGATGGAATCAACGATGTGTTTATCGTCAAGGCGCTTGCTATGCAAGAAGTGGAAGTAACCATTATGAGCCGTTGGGGGCAATTGATGGCTTATTGGAACGACCTCGCTACCGGCTTTTGGGATGGCCGCACTCCGAGTGGTCTTGAGGCCCCTGAAGGAACTTACTTTGTCGTTGTTAAGGCCACAGGCAACGATTACGACAAGCCCTATCTTGAAACAAAGACGTTGACCTTGGTGAGGTAATTTACTCAGCTCTCTTTCGGAATTCTTATTTTATTCTGCTAATTCTATTATCTCTTTGGGTGGTTTGGTTGTAACTCTTGCCACTGCGGTTGATATAACAAAACTCAAAATCAACGTGCTATGTTCAGCCCGTGACAGTTACAANTATGATTGTACTGGAAATGTCATMCAGAGATGCAAGCCCAAAGCTGCTCGGCTAATTCTTGGCGGGANTTTTTAGACAAGCATGCAAACGCGGCCAACCTCAAACTGTACAATATCCCAAGATCTAAAACCCCTATTCATAGCAAAACTTACTTTTTTGCTTTCATCCCAAGGGTTGACTTTACCGCTTCCAATTCCAATTTCAATGCGTCAATTTCTGYCACTTTKMTWTYYAASATTTCACTTTTAAGCGCATCATTCTCCTCTTTGAGTTCTTTAATGGCATTTACATAAGCTACTAAGATAGCGTGTATATTGAAGTTTAAATAACCATCTTCGTCAGTTCCAACCGCTTCGGGAAATATTTTTTTCACCTCTTGGGCGCTGAAACCCACATTTTGGATGTTCAATACCTCATCTGCAAATTTTCTTTCACCTACATTTTTGTAATGGTAAGTAATCGGCTGCAATTGAAGAATTTCATTCAATCCTTTGGTATAAGCGCCTTCAATATTTTTAAGGCGTTCATCAGAAACAGTGGTCCATGTGCCGGTAGCCGGTTTTCGTCCTTGATCTAAT
>NVWW01000040.1 GCA_002746335.1 Flavobacteriales bacterium
AGTGTCGTTTCCGTCACCAAACTGCCAGTAAATAGTGCCTGCAACACCTTGTGCGTCAAATGTTATTTGGTCATTTGGGCAAGCAGGAGTGTCCCAAGCGCTGAAAAAGGAATAAGCGGGAGCATTATTTGTGATAACTATATTCTGCGCTATCGTATCGTAAATACCACATTGTTGGTCTTGTGCAATGAGTGTGATGGTGTAAGTTCCTGCTGTAGAATAGGTGTGGGTTACATTATATCCACCGTTTGTTGTGCCATCGCCAAAATCCCACTCAATAGAGTTATCGTTGGTATTAAATCCGGCATCAAGGTAAATCACATCGCCTGGGCAGGCTGAATCAGGCATGGGGAAGTTGCCCGGAGGGCCGTCAACATTGATGTTTTGGTTATAGCAACCTATTTGATTGTTCAACGCGTCATAACCGCATAGTTGCACATCAAACGAGCCGCCATCCTCGAATGTAAATGTGATGGAATCGGCAGTAATTGTCGTATCAAGGTCGTTAGGACTGGTAATGTGCCATTGGTAGGAAGAAATATTTCCAGAGCTGGTATTGGTGAAATTTACGGTAACTGGTGTGCATGATTGCGTATAATCGTGGCTGAAATTAACTTGTGGAGCAGCAAAAATGTCAATATTGCCGGCTACTACACATCCGCTAGTATCAGTAACAGTAACAGTATAAGTTCCTGGAGGAAGCAGTCCGATGTTCTGGTCGGGGCTTCCATTTGACCAGTTGTAATCATAAGGCGTTGTTCCTCCTGAAACAGTTGCCGAAGCCGAGCCGTCATTGCATCCGGGGCACGTCTCATCTGTTGCGGAAACAGATACAGTGAGTACCGGAGGTTCAGTAACAGTTGCGCTGCTGATTGCCGAGCAACCGTTGGCATTGGTAAAGGTAAAACCATAAGTGCCTGGGCAAATATTTGTTATTGATGATGTGACTGCACCGTTTGACCAGTTGTAAGTATAAGGCGTATTGCCGCCATTTGTAATAGATGCCGTGGCTGTGCCATCGCAATTTCCATTACAGCTAACATCCGTAGAAGAAATGGTTATTGTGGGAGAGGGGAGAATCGTAAGTGTCATAGTATTACTTGCTGCCGCACAACTTCCGTTGCCTGTTGTTGTTAAGGTCAATGTTGCTGTGCCGACTGCTATATCTGTTGTACCTGGCATATAGGTTGTGCTCAATGCAGTGACGTCAGTGAAAGAGCCGTCACCAATTGTGGTCCAATTGCCGCCCGTTGCTACGGTAACTGATCCGGAAAGAGCGGCATTTGCGCTTTCACAAATGGTTTGGTCGGGGCCGGCACTGGCAGCGATGGCTGCCGGTTCAGTAACTGTGGCATTGATGGTGACAGAACATCCGGCGGCATCGGTAGCTGTAACGTTGTAAACCCCTGCCACCAAACCGCCAGCTGTGGACGAAGTTGCTGTGTCTGATTGCCCGATTGACCAGTTGAAAACGTAGGGTGTGAGGCCGCCCGTTCCCGAAACTGTGGCCGTACCGTCACTGCCGCCATTGCATGAAACATTAGTAGATGAAATAGTTACATTGATAGCTGTAGGCTCGGTAACCGTGCCGCTGGCTGTTGCCGTGCAATTGTTGGCATCGGTAACGGTAACGGTGTAGGTTCCTGCTGTAAGGTTGGCTGCTGTGGCGCTGGTCGTACTGTTTGACCAAGCGTAAGTATAAGGCGTAAGCCCGCCCGTGGCCGTAACGGTAGCCGAGCCATCGTTGCCGCCATTGCAGGAGGCATCTGTGGCGGTGATGGTGATGGAAAGGGCTGTAGGCTCAGTGATGGTAACGTTTGCTAAATCACTAGATGCGGCATTATCAGTTACTGTCACGGTGTAAGCTCCAGCGCATAGACCCGTTGCTGTTGCATCTGTTTGGTTTCCTGCTCCTGCATCCCATTGATAGGAATAAGGTGCGGTTCCAAAACTTCCGCTGGCTGTTGCTTGCCCATCACATGCTCCATTGCATGAAACATTTACCGAGCTCGAAATAGAGGCAGCAAGAGGTTGTGCAAATACTTGTACACTAAATAATAATGAAATAAAAAAAGAGGTCAATAAGATTGATTTTTTCATGGCGAAATTTTTAAAGATTGAAAGAAAAATCAAATTTACAGAAAGAGCTAATAGGTTCCAAAAAAATAAATGGGTTTGCCAAGCTGCATTATACGTACACGCCTATCACACAAATGTCATCAATTTGCTCGAAGGAATCGGACTCTTCCAATTTGTTGGGGTAGTCCATCCATTCCTCTATCTTCTGGTTAAGGATTTCTTTTTGTTCTTCCATGGACTTATTGTTGATGGACATAAGCAGTCTTTTAAAGGCTTTGTATTTGAATTTTTTGCCTTTTGGYCCRCCAAATTGGTCGGGAAAGCCGTCAGAGGCTACATATATGGAATCACCTTTCTGTAACCTCAAGATGTGATTCGTAAATGTGCCTTCCATGCCTGGATAGTAGGCAATGGGCATTTTATTTGCTTTGATTTCGTATAAGCTGAGGCCGTTTTCTTTTAGATAGGGCTCCAATTCGATTTTGTTTCCATCCGCGTCAGCTAATTGTGTTTCTCCTCGCCTGATAATATACAGGGGGTTATTTGCACCGGCATATTCCACTAYRGTTCTGTCGTGATTGATGGCACAGAGTGCAGCGTCCATGCCGTCTTTTGATTCGCCTCCCTCACCTTGCTTTAGCGATTTGATAACCCCTGCTTTCACGCCATCCAATATTTTGGCCGGTTCGGTGATGCCTTTTTCGTTTACCGTTTCGTTTAGCAATGAAGTGCCTATCATGCTCATGAAAGCGCCCGGAACGCCATGTCCGGTGCAGTCGGCTGAGGTGAACAGGACTTTGCCATCCTTTTCACTCATCCAGTAAAAATCACCGCTCACAATGTCTTTTGGCCTGAATAGCACGAATGAGTCGGGCAGTATCTGTTGTTTGTGCTCGTCTTGCGGAAGGATAGCGCGCTGAATTTTTTCTGCATAGTTGATGCTGTCCATAATATCCTGATTCTTTTCTTCGATTTCTTCTTTTTGGCGCACTACTTCGGCAGTTCTTTCAACCACTATGCCCTCGAGTACWTYTYYYWMTCGTNTYTWRMMWKYKGMWWTYSAKMWYRAYGMMRKMAKWKAASAMYSMWATAAAGAACAGTACATAGCTAATGTAGGCCCAAATGGTACGATACCAAGGTGGCAGGATAGTAAATTCGTAAACAGCCTCATTGCTTTCATAGCCGTAGAGATTCTTGGCTTTTACCCTAAAATAATAAGCGCCTTCAGGAAGGTTCGTGTAGTTTTTCTTGGTTTCTCTTTTCCACTTGGTCCATTCGCGGTCGTATCCTTCTAAAAAATAGCTGTACTGCCGATCATCTTCTTGTTCGAAACTTTGTGCGGCTACAATAAAGGTTATTGAATTATTTGCATAGGGGAAAACAAACTTAAAAACATCGGGCTGATCTAAGGCGACAAGGCCCTTTTCATCGCTGTAATTTCCTGCATAAATTACTGAGTCCTCGCCTAAGGTGACTTTYCTGATGAGYGCGWTGAAGGGTTTTTCATAGTTCTTCTCTATATTGGCATCGTAACGGTAAAGGCCAWCAGGGCCGCCCAGCCAGGTAATGCCATCTTTGTCGTGGTAKAGAGCGTGGATAATGCCCTGTTCTGATATTTCAATGAATGGCGTTTTGTTCCAATGTAGCCCMTTGTCTGTTTTTTGCATGTACCCGATTTCAAATCCGCTTTTGWAATATGTTATYAKCCAGATTTGGCCATTGTGGTCTTCAGTAATGCGATGAACGCCTTTGGTGTTGGGCTTTTTGTATTGGTCAAAGAAAATTTTGAATTCAGGATCAGGGATGGCTGTTTGCGTTTTTTCATCAATGGTGAATATCCCATCTCCAGTGGCCATCAAAGGTCTATCTTGGTAATAAAGCACAACAACATCGCCTATGGGCATATCGTATTTGGTGATTTGTGTACTGATGATTTTATTTTCATCATAGGTAATGCCAAGTTTTAAAACTCCTTTGCGTTGTGTTGTGCCTATCCAAACGTTGCCATCGGGATCTTCTTCAATTTTAAATATGGTTTCTTCAATGCCTTCAATCCTATCTTCTTGTATCCATTTTCCATTTTTGCGGTAAAGAGACATGAGGCCGTTGCCAAGTCCTACAAAAACACGGTTTGGGTCTTTTTTTGATTGAAACACATCGTAAGCAACACATTTCATGATGAGGTTAGCCTTGAAGTTTTTGTCGATTTCATAAACGCCATCATCAAGCGAGGCCAATAATAAGGTGTCGCTTTCTGTGTTGAACGGCTCTAAGTACCAGCATGCAATATTGATTTCGGAGAGTTTCACCAATTTGGAAAGATGCGCGCTTAGGTTTTCTTGTGGACCGATTTGACCTGAACTCACATCACTTGATACGTAGTAAAGTCCGGTTTGTGAGCCAACGAATAAAGTGCCGAATTGCCTTGTAATTCCTTCAATGGTGCCTTCCATGCCCGTTTTTTCATCAAAATTGGTGATGGGAGATTTGACTTTGACGCGCGAAATCCCGTTGGAAAGTGCGAGCCACAGGTTCTCATTGTTATCGAGGTACTGGTATTGAATAACGCCATCTTGCAGGCCGGTAGACTTGTTGATGGCTTGTACGAGCCGTCCGGCATGGTCAATAATAGCAATGCCTTCTCCCCATGTGCCAATGGCAAAAGTTTTGTTGCCCAGGTTTAAGCCTTTATTGGCACGGTTGTATATGAGAAATTCGTCAATTTCGCTTGGAAAAGGCAGCACACTAGCCATGTTGTTGTGTGTGTTGAGGAACATGAGGTAGATTTCATCTTTGCTGGTGATGACCGCCATATGGCGCTTGTCATATTGCACTACGGCATTGATTTTTTTGTTGTTAAAAATGTTGCTACCCCTGATAAGGTTAAGCGAATCGCCATCAACACGCACTAACCCCACATGGTCTTCCTGCAACAGCATCATATCTTTTACAAAGAACGATCTACGAAACTTAGTGTCTGAGCCCCATGTTTTCATTTTTTTTCCATCCCACAAAAACAACTTGGAATAGGTTTGGAAATACACACCCTTTTTAGTGGCGTAAACTTCCCATACTACTCCAAATTCTTTGTCACTGCTGTCAATATGGTCAATCAGTGATACGTAAGTCATCTTCCCAACTAAATCGGGAGTGAGGTAACCCAAGTCATTTTCGGATCCAACGAAAATTTTGCCATTTTTATCAATGGCAAGGGAGCGGACAGGGCGGTTGTTGGCCGTTTTTATTCTTATCCATTTTTCACCGTCAAATTCTAAGATGCTGTTGTTGTTTCCGAAATACATTACCCCGCGTTTGTCCTGCACAACGGCCCAGTTTTGGGCGGCATCATTATATTGCTTTGGCGAATAATTCAACAGAGGAAGATGACCCTGTTCTCGGATGGTTTGGCCAAACGCTGGGAGCAAACTAAGTAATAGAAAGGCAATTAATCCTGCTCGTAAGAGAAAGTGAATTTGGTTGTTTATGCTCAAAACAGCGCTATTTTGCCAATAAAAGTCGGCAAATAAAAATAAACTTCAAATTTAATAAAAACTCACTTGCAAAAGATACAAAAGCCCCGCGCATTTTATTGCACAGGGCTTTGAGTTGGCTTTACTTTTTACAGCCGCACAAGCTGGCTCATCCCATTCAATCGGGATGCCTTATTCGATAATCACCTTTTTGTTGGCTACACTCCTGTCAGTAATAACTTGCAGGTGGTAAACCCCTGAACTTGCTTCAGATAAGTCAATCATTTTTTCTAATTGACCTGTGACCTTGCCAATATGTTCTTCAAGCACTATTCTCCCCTCTAAATCAAATACTTTAATGACAACTTCTTCATCTAATTCTGATTCAATTACAAGTTTGAACACTCCTTCGTTCGGGTTGGGGAAAAGCTGAATTTGTCCGGCCCAACTTATTGAATTGATTCCAACAGCTGCGTTCACCGTTACGGAGATCACCAGCGTATCACCATTATCATCCGTAATTGTGCAGTTGTAAGTTCCTGCACACAGACCGGTAGCCGTTGAGCCAGTTTGGCTATTGGTGTCATCCCACAAATAGGAATATGGTGCTGTTCCGTTTGTAGCAGTAACTGTTGCTGTTCCGTCACAAGCTCCTGTTAAAGTTTCATCTGTGCTGCTGGTGGTTGCTGACAATGGTTGCGTTGGAGATTTCACTGAAGAAATATTAGATCTTGATGAGTTGAAGTTCTCCGCTGCTTTTGTTGCCGTGCAGCCCCCGCCAGGATGAATCACTTGAACATAGTAGTACAAGCTATCTGGTGAAGCTGGTGCTGTGTAGTCAGTAAAAATAGTTGTTGTAGCCACCACTGAATCTATCAACATCATGTTGGCGGTATCAATCCCTCTCCATATTATGTAGTTGGGAACGGTAAACCCTTCATATCCTTGCCAAAGTAGAAAGGGGTTATCGTTAACGTCAATACTCAATACCAGGTGCATGGTTGCATGCGGATCGCTTAGAGCAGACTCATTGCCGCAGGAATCCACTATGGAGATTTTATACCGCTCTTGATTACTTTGAGGTGGTTGGTTAAGTGGGTCAACGAATTTACTCAAACTGTCATAAGGTACCGAGCCAATTTGCTGATAAACACCAGTTGATACTTCAAGATAAATCTTGTAGAAATCAACCCCTGTATGACCGGTTTTATCCCATACCACAGTATTCCAGCCATCCGCATTAGTAGTAACCAAGCAGATTTCAGGTACTTGTGGAGTAACACCTACAGTGTCTGTAGCCGTGATACTACAGCCATTAGCATCAGTTACGGTAACTGTGTATACGCCTGTGTCCAAACCTGCTGGGTCAGAACCTGTAACAGTTGTGTCAGACCATGTGTAGTTGTATGGAGAGGTGCCACCGGTTACAATTACTCTGGATGAACCATTGGCATTACCGCATGTAGCATCCGTGCTCGATAAACTAATCGTCAATGCATCGGGTTCATCCACAACGATGGAGCGAATGGCCTGGCACCCATTGGAGCCGGTAATAATAACGATGTAAGTATTTGCACTCAACCCTGTTACATCTTGAGTAATAGCACCGCTTGTCCACGCATAAGTATAGGGTGGCGTGCCACCGCTTACGCTTAAGTAAATTGCACCGTCAGAGCCGCCATTGCAGCTTACATTTACAATGCTGTCAATGGTTACAGTGGTTGCGCCAATTTCGCTTACTGTTGCAGTAGTGGTGTCCATACAACTGTTGGCATCAGTTACAGAAACGGTGTATGTTCCAGCGCCTAAGCCGGTTTCAGTAGCATCGGTTCCGCCACTCGACCAAGAATAGGTGTAGGGTGAAGTTCCGCCATTGACACTCACTGAAGCATCACCGTTTGTATTACCGCAGTTGGCATCATTACCAGTGGTTGTCAACGACATACCGGTAGGTTCGCTAACTGTTGCACTTGCAGAAGATACACAACCCGATGAATCTGTTACAGTAACAGTATAAGTCCCTGCCATCAGCGTATTAATGTCCTCAGTCGTTTCATTGGTTGACCAGGAGTAGGTATAAGGCGAAGTGCCACCGCTTATGCTGATCGCAACAGAGCCATTGTTCCCGCCTGCACAGGTGCTCACGTCTGTTACGGCATCAACTGTGATGGTTGTACCGGCAGAATCGCTGATTGCCGCTACGGCAGTTCCTGTACACCCTGCTGAATCGGTAGCAGATACTGTATATGAGCCGGCAGATAGTCCGGAGGCATTAGCATCGGTTCCGCCATTAGACCACATGTAAGTGAATGAGCCGGTTCCACCACTTGCAGAAGCTGTAACTGTGCCGTTTGAGTTTCCACAACTTGCATCAGTTGCAGTTACTGAGACCGTTACTGCAGCAGGTTCACTCACAGTGGCTGTTGCGTTAGCAGAACAATTGTCATTATCTGTTACAGTTACTGTGTAAATCCCAGCCATCAAGCCATTTTCTGTTGAACTAAAACCGCCATTAGACCAGTTGTAGCTATATGGTGTACTTCCTCCATTAACAGATACGGTGGCGGAACCGTCAGAAGCTCCTGCACAATTGGCATCTGTTGAAGAGGAGGTTAATGACAATGCACATGAACTTGCAGTATCACCAACAGTTACCAATTCGCAATAAGTGTTGGTACATCCGGCAATGCTGTCTTCAACAGTTAAGCACACCCAATAAGAACCTGCTGAAGCATAGGTATGGTCAGGATGCTGTAAACTACTTGTTGTGCTATCTCCAAAATCCCACATCCAGCTTGTGATGTTTCCTGCAGACATATCCCAAAAATAGGCCGAATTGGAAGAATCAGTGTAAACACCATAAGCGGCAAGACATTGGCCTGTTACGCCTATGTTGACTTGTTCACACCATGTATCTGAACATCCTGAAGTGCTGTCCATCACTGTTAAGCACACCCAGTACGTTCCGGGAGAGGCATAAACATGAATCGGATTTTCATCTGATGAAGCGGTTGAGTCGCCAAAATCCCACATCACACCTGTTATGTTTCCTGCAGAAAAATTGACAAAATAAGAGATTGTGCTGTCGGTGTAATAGGTGAAGTCAGCATTACATGGAGGCGCTACGCCAACATTTATTGCATAGCACCATGTGTCTTCGCAGCCGGTACTGTCATCGGTTACAGTAAGACATACCCAGTAAACTCCTACAGAATCATAAGTATGGATAGGATTTTGAGCCATTGAACTATCCCCGTCACCAAACTCCCAGAACCAACTCGTGATGTTTCCTGTTGATACGTCAGAGAAATAGCCCGTGGTGCTGTCTGACCAGAACCACCAGTCAGAGCCGCAAATGGCGCCTACGCCAACATTGACCGGTTGGCACCATGTGTCTGTGCATCCTGCACTGTCCGATATCGTGAGGCATACCCAGTACACACCCGTTGAAGCATATTGATGAATAGGGTTCTGAGAAGTTGAGAATGAACTGTCTCCAAAATCCCAATACCAAGCCGTTGCCCCCGGAGAAATATCGGTAAAGAAAGCATAGGTGCTGTCAGACCAGTAATACCATTCGGTAGCGCAGTTTTGCACGCCCACTCCAACAGTCACTTGTTCGCACCAAGTGTCGGTGCAGCCTGTTGAATTAGAAACTGTTAAGCATACCCAGTAAGTTCCTGATGCAGTGTAGTTATGAGCCGGGTTTTGTACAGTAGAAGTAGTTGAATCGCCAAAATCCCACATAAATGTAGTTCCGGGAGGAGCGTATGCAGTAAAGAATGCTGTACTGTCCATCACACCGTAATCCCAGTTTGAGTTACAAGGAGGAGGTCCTTGGTTTCCTACATTAACTTGCTGGCACCATTGGTCAACACAACCGCTGCTGTCAGCTACAGTTAAACATACCCAATAGGTTCCGGCAGAGTCAAATGTATGTGCCGGGTTTTGCATGTACGAAGTGTCACCGTCACCGAATTCCCATTGCCATTGGGCAGCATTTGCAGATACATCAGTGAAATAGGCCGTTGTACTTGTATCCGAAAAGTGAAACCAGTCAGCGCTGCAAGGAGGTCCGCCAAGTCCAACGGCTACATCAATGCACCAAGTGTCAGTACATCCGGTGTTCGTATCTGCTATGGTGAGGCACACCCAGTAAAACCCGGCTGAATCATAGGTATGTGCCGGGTTTGGACCAAAGGAGGTATTACCATCACCAAAATCCCACACCCAGTAATTTGCATTGGAGTTGTCAGCAAAATAAACATCAGTGCTATCAACAAAGAAGTAGAAGTCAGCGTTACAAGGAGGTCCGTAACCTACTGTTACCGCCTCACATTTGGTGTCGGAACATCCTGTGGAATCGCTTACAGTTAAACATACCCAATAAGTTCCTACAGAGTCATAGATATGGGCTGGGTTTGGCATGGCTGAAGTTGCTCCGTCCCCGAACTCCCATGCAAACATGGTTCCTGGAGGGGCATACGCTGTGAAAAATCCCGTAGTAGTACTATCTGTGAAGTAATCCCAGTCAGACAAACAAGGAGGAGGAGTTCCCACGTTCACTTGTTGACACCATGTGTCTCCGCAAGTTCCTGCGCTATCTGCAATTGTTAGGCAAACCCAATAAGGCCCGGTAGATGGAAATATATGAACCGGATTTGGATTTGTTGAATAGGTGCTGTCGCCAAAATCCCAGAAAAACATTTCTGCGGGACCTAATGCCGTTTCGTTAAAAAATACCATGGTGGTGGTATCCGTRTAATAATTCCAGTCTGAATAGCAAGGTGACCCGCTGACTCCGATTTTGACTGTATCGCACCAAGTATCTGAGCAGCCAATGGTATCGGCTATTGTTAGGCACACCACATATTCCCCGGTATCCGGAAAAGTATGCACAGGATTCGGCCCAACACCGGAAGTGCTGTCACCAAAGCTCCAACTCCAACTTGGGCCGGAGCCGGCTATGTAAGAATTATCAATAAAGTATGCTGTATTATTAGTGTCAACTACATAGAGCCAGTCGGAAAAGCACGGTGGAGGTCCTACGCCAATATAAACGGTATCGCACCAAGTATCTGTGCAACCTGAGGCATCTGTTGAGGTAAGGCAAGCAATATACATGCCYGTATCAGCATATTGATGTAAGGGGTTTGGTACGTTTCCTGTTGTTGAGTCGCCAAAGTCCCATTGCCAAGTGAAAGGCGGGTTGCCCCAGGATAGCCCCTGGAAGTATGCYGTTTTGGAAGTGTCAGCAAACCAGTACCAGTCAACTGCACAGCATTTCCATATATCGACAATATAGGTGATCGTGTCTTTGCCACCAGCGAAGTCAGTTGCAATCAGTGTGACATTGTATGCGCCTTCACTGGCAAAGACGTGTTTCGGGTTTTGAATTGTATCGGTATTTCCATCACCAAAATCCCATTGCCATGCCACAGCAAGTCCTACACCTGAACCGAAGATGGATGCATCATAAAATTCGGTTGTATCGTTCAAGCAAACATAATTCCACCAGAAATTGGTGCCACAATCGTAAATATCCACATCGTAGTCAACAAAGTCAATGTTTCCGGTAGTATTTTTTATTTCAAAATAAACATTGTATATTCCAGGACCGGGATAAACGTGCCAGGGATTTTGCACCGAGTCAGTTATTCCATCGCCAAAATCCCAGAACCATGCTGCAAGAGGTCCGAAGGTAGTATCGCTCATGTCATAAAAGAAAATAGTGTCTGAAGTGCATATGCCGTCCCAATCAAAATCGGCATAACATTCTCTGATAAACGGATATTGAATAATCGTCTCAGTTCCGCCAGCGCTGTCTGTAACTGTGAGCGTTACTTCATATAAGCCTGTATCCATTGGAACATACGAAGGGAAGGGGATAGTAAATGTTGCTGTATCGCCATTGCCAATGATGGTCCAGTTCCATGCTACGATTGGACCGCCACCGAAGGGCATGGATACATCTTGAAAATAAACCGTGTCTCCATTGCAGTCGCCATCATAGTAAAAGCCAGCGCCAGAGCAATTGTTTACCCAAACCTCATTATAGGCGGAGTCCACATTGCCTGCACTGTCTGAAATCCAAAGCCATACATCATAAAAACCATCAATGGCATAAACGTGTTTTGGATTGGGAATAACTGCCGTGTCACCATCACCAAAATCCCAGAACCAGCCATCTATAGGCCCCCCGGCCGAATCGGGAATAGACATGTCAGTAAAAAACACGGTATCGCCTTCGCAAAGACCATCAGTCCAGTTGAAATAGGCTCCGGGAGGTGGAGGAGGTGGGAGCTTTTCTATATCTACTTGAGCCAACTGGATGCTATTAAAGTTGCAATCAATGTCTCGGTCAATTAGTACTTTGTAATTACCGGAAACCTGCGGCTTGAAAACCAATTCTGAGTGTGGTCCGCAAAAGCCGCTGTTGTCCGTTTTAAAGATACCGCCCACATCATAAACGGTGATTTTTGAATTGAAGCCAATCACTCCGTTGGCACAAGTAGAAATGCGGTAATCCACTCCTGCATTCATGGCTTTCACCAAAACATATTCATTGGCCTTGGCATTTTTGGACACGACCTGGAAATCCAATGTTGGCGCCTGTATCGAATCGGCTAAGGTGTTGTTATTAGGGCAGGGCTGCGCTATCGATTGTTTGGTTACAAAAAAAGCGCACAGCATGATGGCAGGCGCTAAAAGAAAAAGTTTGTTCTGGTTGAAGCAACAGCGTAGTATTTTTTTCATGGCAAAGCTTTTAGGTTGAACAGTTTTTTCGAAAAAGGAAAGCCAATTTATGGCAAATAATTTTAGCGTGCAAATCATCGGCAAAGTTTTTTAGAAAAATAAAATGTTATTTTGAGAGATGGAAAAACCAGGAAAGAAATTTGGCGTAAAATCTTGTTTTTAATATTCATGGCCATCAAAAAAGAAAAGCAATGCAAAACAGATACGGTTGTTCTCTCTATTTGGTTGCAAATTGTTGATAACTTACTCGATCACCACTTTTTTTACGGCAATTTCCTTAGCGGTAATTACTTGCAGGTAGTAAATACCTGAGCTTTTTTGAGAAAGGTCAATGTTGACAGCTGACAGTTGATGGCTGACAGTTGACAGGTAAACAGTTTCGCCCATAACATTCAAAATTCTCAATTCTACATCATCTGCCAACCATTTACCGCTTTTCGTCTTTACAGTAAACACACCTTTATTCGGATTGGGAACAATTTGCAAATCGTAAATCGTAAATTGGTTATCTGCAATCCCCACCATTTCTCCAACTGTTGCTGCCGTTGTGGTGGTGCTCCCTCCGGCATCCGTTACTGTTACAAAATAAACATTTGGGCAAAGCCCTGTAGCCATTTGGTCAGTTTGACTGCCGGCATTGCCATCCCATTGGTAGCTATATGGCGAAGTGCCACCGCTTGCCGTAACCGTGGCTGTGCCGTCGCAAATGCCGAAAGTGGCGCTGGTTGTGCTCGTGGTGGCGGTGATGTTGCTGCCCCCCGATGTTCCAACGGTGGCAAATACCGATGTGGATGCTCCGTTGGCGTCTGTTACCGTTACGCTGTAAGTTCCCGCACAAAGGCCGATGGCAGTGGCATCTGTTTGGCTGCCTGCATTGCCGTCCCACTGGTAAGTGTAAGGCGACATGCCTCCCGAAGCAGTTACGTTGGCTGTCCCGTCACAATTGCCTGCTATTGCGTCCGTAGCAGAACTCGTAGCCGACAACGGGGTAGTGGAGCCGGTCRTTTGCGAAATGTTTGAGCGCGAAGAGTTGAAATTCTCTGCTGCTTTTGTTGCCGAGCAAGTTAAGGGGCTAACGATTTCGATGGCGTAATTTACCCCACCTGTTGGTGGATTTTGGTCACTAAAGGTGAAGTTGTTGCTCGTTATCGAATCAATCACCTGCCAGTTGCCTGTGCCACCGCTATCGCGAAGGATACGGTAGTAGCTGAAAGCAAATCCTTCATAGTTATCCCAAACGAGGTTCACCTCATTGTTCAGTCCTATGCTGTTTGTGAGGTGAATGGTTTCGTGGTAATCACTCAAGGCGCTTTCACTACTACAAGTGTCGGTTACTGTGAGTTTATACCTATAGGATGTGGTATTGGGATTTACTCCACTCGTGTTATCTGTAAACTTGCTGAGCGAATCGTAAGGCACTGTTCCAATCGCAGTGTAAGTACCTGCAATATCGCGGTAAACCGTGAAATAATCAATGTTTGTAGCATTTGGTTTTTCCCAAACAATCACATTTTTGGTGGATGTAGAGTCAACCGTAATTAAGCAAATCTGATGTGAATTAGTAATGCTTCCAATGGCAGCGCTTCCAATAGAAGTACAACCGTTTATATCGGTAACAGTTACGGCATAAGTGCCTTGAGCTAAACTATCAAGTGAAGAAAAACCGCTGCCTGTTGACCACGAGTAGGAATAACCTGGTGTTCCGCCTGAAACCGCTGCCGTAGCTGTCCCATCATCGTAACCGCAAGTGGCGGCTGTTGATGATACGGTCAATGAGATGGCTGATGGTTGGCTGATGGTGATGTTGTTGGATGCCAAACAGCCGTTATCATCAAATACATTCACTGAATAATTTCCAAGGAACAAACCGATGGCCGTGGCGTTGGTTTGGTTGTTGTTCCATTGATAAGAATAGGGTGTCGTGCCGCCATTTGGTGTTATTGTTGCATCGCCATCACCAAATCCATAGCAACTCACATTCGTTCCTGAAATAGTTGTGGTGAGTGCAGCCGGTTCACTGATGGTTACGCTGTTGCTTGCCGAAATTCCGCAATTGTCAGTGACTGTCACTGCGTAGTTTGCTGCAATTAGCGCTGAAATGTCTTCTGTAGTGCTTCCATCAGACCAGCTATAAACATAAGGTGCAACACCGCCTGAAACGGCCAAATCAGCCGAGCCGGTGTTGTTGCCATTGCAATTCACATCGGTTGCCGCGATGGAAGTGCTGAGCGCCCCGGGCTCTGTAATTGCAATGTTTTCGCTTACCGTTGCTCCACAGGAATCGCTTATAGTTACCGAGTAAGTTCCTGCGGCCAAAGCGGAAATATCTTCCGTTGATTCACCTGTTGACCAACTATAAGTGAACGGTGCTGTTCCGCCCGAAACGGTCAAATCCGCAGCACCATCGCCTCCCGAATTACAACTTACATAGCTTCCTGCAATAGTTGCTGAAAGCGCATTGGGTTGAGTGATGGTTACAAAGTTAGAAGCAAGACAACCATTCGCATCGAACGCGTTTACTGATTGTGTTCCGGGGAACAAGCCGTATGCTGTGGAAGTAGTTTGCCCGTTGTTCCATGAATAGTTATAAGGAGAAGTTCCGCCTGATGCAGTAACCGTTGCCGTTCCGTCACCACCACTGTAACACGAAATATTTGTACTGCTCATGGAGGTAGTAAATTGTGCCGGTTGGCTTACTGTAATCGAATCAACAGTTGAAGTTCCACACGAATCGGTTACTGTAACAATGTAGGTGTTTGCATTCAGTACATTAATGGTACTATTTGTGCTTCCGTTGCTCCAGGCATAAGTATAKGGTTCGGTTGCRCCTGATACYGTTGCCGATGCATCACCATCGTTGCCTCCGTARCAGCTAACATCATTCGCAGAAAGCAAAACARCAAGYACAGCCGGYTCGGAAATYACAGCYGTATCGTTGATGGTGCARTTGTTGGTATCAGTGATTTGAACRGTGTAAGTTCCGGMAGTTAAATTGCTGATGCTACCGGTTGTTRCRGCATTTGACCACAGGTAAKTATAAGGCGAKGCRCCTCCGCTTATGGTAAGCRYAGCCGAACCATCATTRTTTCCCCCGCAAGTAGCATCAGACGAAKTCATTGAAGATGAGAACGAAGGYTCTGTGATGGTAATGCTGGTGCCAATCCAACAGTTGCTGGCATCTTGYACCATTATGGTGTAGGTRCCTGCTTCCARTCCATTCAGGTCTTGCACAAAACTGCTTCCWCCGCTCCAAGTCCAGATGTAGCTGTAAGGTGTGGTTCCTTTTGAAACKGMAAGGTCAATGGTACCGTTAGACAGTCCCGGACAACTTACATCTGTTTCGGTGTAAGAAAGTGATGGCGCATTGGAATTGTTGATTGTAGTTGTGCCTGTTGTGCTACAGCCATTGCCATCGGTAACGGTTACCGTATAGGCATTGGCCGAAAGGCCTGTAACGGTAGTTGTTACTGCCGAGCCTGCATTGGAGTCCCATGCATATGTATAGGAAGGCGTTCCTCCGGATACACTGACGGTCGCGTTGCCATTAGCTTCGCCACACTCGGTGCCAATGGTAGAGAATGTAAGCGTCAACTTATCGGGCTCGGTAACAGAAACCAACTGCACTGTCTTGCAGCCTGCTGTATCGGTTACTGTCACAGCATAGTTTTCTGCTGTTAAGGTGAAAACATCATCTGTGGTATTGTTGTTTGACCAGATGTAAGTGAATATTCCTCCTTGCGGGGTTGCCGTAATGCTAATGGAACCGTTATCGCCACCGTAGCAGGTAATATTGCTTACCGCATCAACGGCAACGGTTGGCCCTCCTGTATTGCTCACAGCGGCTATCTCAGAAGCCGAGCATCCGTTTACATCAGTTACCGTAATTGTATAGGAGCCGGCAGCAAGGTTCGATGCAGAAGATCCGGTATCGCCATTTGACCATAAGTAGGTAAATGGGCTAGTGCCACCGCTTGATGTGCTCACCGATGCTGTGCCTGCTGAACTGCCACAGGCCGTATTTGTTGAAGATGTTGAGAGCGCAATTTCAGCTCCCTCGAAAATGGTAACGCTAGTATCAATTGCACAGCCGATGTCATCAGTAATCGTTACATCGTAAGTGCCTGCTGCCAGATTACTTGCGGTGGCTGTCGTTTGCCCTGTTTCAGCTGGGTTACTCCATTCATAAGTATAGGGTGATTCACCGCCAATAATGGAAACCCCTGCTGTGCCGTCACTGCCGTCAGCGCAGGTGGCATCTGTACCTGTGGCAAATGCAACTTGGGGGCCGCCAGATTCGGTGATGGTAATAGCATCAGAGAAAGTAGTCGAGTTGCCGCAGCCGTTAGTGATTTTTACACTAAGGCCATAATTGCCGGATTGTGAATAGACATGAGAAATGGTAGGCGAAATGGTGGTTACTGTTGTGCCATCGCCAAAATTCCATTCGTAAGAAGAACCTCCATAGGCAATGAAACTTAATTCACGGCAAGTGGTATAGCCTCCAGCACCTGTAGGTGGCTCCATAATAAAGCCGCCATCAACAAGCAGGTTACTCATAACCTGTACTGTCATGGAATCGGTTGCACTGTTGCCACACGAATTTGTCAATGTTAAATAAACAGTGTATGTTCCTGTGGTACTGTAAGCATGCTTTATTACGGTAATTGTTATTCCATCTTCAGTTACTAGTTCTTCCGTGGCGATTCCGGTAGAGCCGTCACCAAAGTCCCATAAATTATAGCTTGTGCCAACAAAATAAAACACTACGGCATCTCCCGGGCATCCGACAATATTGGTTTGAGCGAGTGTGCCAAACAAGTTGCTGTTGAGATTAGGGTTGGCGTTATTGACGATTTTGACCGGAACAATAGCTGTTGCTGAGTTTCCACAAAGATTGGTGATGATGACCGTTGCTGTGTAGCCTCCGGCAGAGTCATACATGTGTGATGCGCCAACACCAAAAGTAGTGTCTTGCGTGCCATCACCAAAGTCCCATGCGTAAGTATAGTTGCCTGCAGCACCTGAACCCCAGTCATTAAGTAAAAACATCACTTCATCTCCCGGGCAATAAGAGTTGAAGGCCGTATAAATCTGTGGGGTGTATACCCAGTTGCTGCTGCTTACGGTGATTGTTTGTGAGAGCGTAGTGCTGTTACCGCAGCCGTTTTCAATTGTTACAGATGCATTGTAAGAACCTGCCACATAATAAACGTGGTCTATTGACGAGCCGGAAGTGGTTACCGTATCTCCATCACCGAAATCCCAGAAGTAGGAACTGAATCCGGCTTCTGTGTTAAAGGTCATTACTTCGCCCGGACATGTTTGCCAAGGGTTGGTCCACATGCCCATCCAGCTTGGGAAGCTAGTGGTAGTATCAACCGTAATTGTAGCAGAGAAAGTGCTATCGTTTCCGCAATGATTTTCAAGAGTAACAGATACTGTATAATCTCCCATTGAGGAATAGGTGTGGTTTACTTTCGATGTGCCGTAAGCGGAAAATCCATCGCCAAAATCCCAGAAATATGAAACGTAATTTGTATCGGTTGAAAGCACAAGATCCTGATTGGGGCAAGCTGGGTTGGGATAGGAGTTTATCCATGCCCAGTTTACATCCAAATCATTATCAATGGTTACTGTCGCGCTTGCCGAAGCAAAGTTTCCGCAATGGTTGAGCACTTTCACGGTAACTGTGTAGTTGCCCGGAGTAGAATACGCTTTTTGAACCTGATTTTGTGAGGTAGAGTCGGGAGCGCTGCCGTCACCGTAATTCCATACATAGAGTGGATAGCCTGATTGCACCGAAAAACCAAGTTGCTGTCCCGGGCAATATGCTCCAGGGCCTGTTGGCATTGGGCTTACATTAATAAAGGGGGTTACATAAATCGGGTTGTTGTCAATTACATTTACAGTGAGTGAGACCGTTGTGTCATTTTCACAGTAATTGGTCATTTTTACTGAAATGTTGTACGTTCCAGCATTTGCAAAAGCGTGGTTCATGAAATTGAAACTTCCCGAATCAACAGGACTTCCATCGCCCCAGTTCCACTCGTATGAAGGCAATCCCCATGTGGCGTCAAAATTTATCATTTCACCTGGGCAGGCGTTCGTGCCGCCATTGGGTATCCAGGAATAAAGGTATGGGTTGCTGATGGTCATATTGCCGTCAATCAGGATAGTATCGTTTAATATAGTGTCCAAGCCACAATAATTGAACACTTTCACTGATGTTGCATAAGTTCCTGCTGACGTATAAGTATGTGGAACGCTACTTGTGTTGTTGGTGTCAATGTTGCCGTCACCAAAATCCCAGATGTATCCTGCGTATCCCCACGGGCCGTCAAGATTCACGGACTCATTAGGGCATGCCTGGGTTGGCCAGTGGTATAAATTAACCCATGAGGGAAATGACTGATTGTTGATAATTTTTACTGTTTGTGTGAGAGTAGTATCGTTGCCACAGAGTTGTGTTATTTTTACCGTAACAAGGTATTGCCCAACAGCAGGGTAATTGTGGCTTACATAGTTTGAGCCGGTAAGTGTATTACCATCGCCAAAATTCCACTCGTAAGAAACATGGCCCCACGGTGCGCTGAAGTTGATGTTTTCACCCGGGCATGAGTTGTCATCATACACATAAAACTGCATGCCTGCCGGGAACGGTTGGTACTGGATGGTCAGTGTATCATACAATGTGGTGTCTTTACCACAGTAATCAATCATTTTTAGCGAAATGGGGTATATGCCGAGATTGGGGTAATTGTGAGAAGTGCTATTCGTTGTGCTGGTTTGCTGTGAGCTGCCATCACCAAAATTCCAAATGTAATATTGGAAACCGGAGCCTCCGTAAAAGCTCACATTTCCAGGGCAGGATGGGTTTCCGTTGCTGATATTGAGATAGGTAGATGGGAAGGGCAGGTTGCCGTCTATTTCCACTGACTCGATGATGGTGGTGTCGTTCCCGCAATAGTTAGTTATTTTAAGCGATACCGAGTAGATCCCGTCAGAAGTGTATGTGTGGTATTTATATGAATTGGATGTTGTTTGGCTTGGCGTTCCGTCTCCCCAGTTCCATTCGTAGCTTTGGAAGCCCCACGGACCGGAGAAATAAATATCTTGAAATGGGCATGAAGGATTCGGTGATGCGTAGATGTTTATCCATGTGGGAAATGGAACGGTATTTGTTATTATGATAGTATCAGTAATTGTAGTATCGTTTCCGCATGTTTGGGTTATTTTTAATGAAGCTATGTAGGTGCCTAAAGATGAATAAGTATGTGTTGTATATGGGTTGGGGGATGAGATGATTGGGCTTCCATCACCAAAGTTCCATTCATAATCAAGATATCCCCATGGGCCGTTAAAGGACACCTGTTCACCCGGGCAAAATGGGGAAGACATGCCGTAGTCATTGTTTACATAAATGGAAATCCATGGATCAAATGGGGTATAGCGTACCCTTACCGTATCGTAAAGCGTAGTATCATTACCACAAAAGTTGTAAAGCGTTACCGAAGTGGTATAAGTGCCGGTATCTACATAGGTGTGATTGATATTCGGATCAGTCGTAGTGGATGTGTTCCCGTCCCCGAAGTTCCATACATAAGATGCATAACCCCAGTCGGTGTAAAAGCTTACTGATTCATCAGGGCAAGCTTCGTTGGGCCATTTGGAATAATAAACCCAAGTTGGAAAAGGCATGGTGGAATTGATGATAATGGTGGAATACAGTGTGGTGTCGTTTCCTCCACAAACATTGAGTATGGTAACTGAAGCAGCATAGGTGCCGGGTATGGAATAAGTGTAATTAAGCCAGTTGTTGTTAGTAGTGTCCGTAGTGCCGTCTGCAAAATCCCAAATGTATGTTTGATAACCCCACGGAGCGTTAAAACTCAGATTTTCTCCCGGACAGCCCTCGTTTGAGCCAGTGCTTGAATATACATTAAATTGGTCATAACTGTAAAGTCCATTGATGGTAATGGTTTGCGAAGAACTCCCGATTTGAGCGCCTGCCGCATTGTAAACGGTCATCGTTATATTATAAGTTCCTTTTCCTGCAAAAGTATGGTTGATGTTAGTGGTCAGCGTATCAGTTATCGTTGGAGTTCCATCATCGAAATTCCAGTTGTAAGTATAAGCAGCAAGGTCGTTGGTTTGATTGGTAAAAGTGATGGTTGTTGGAGTACAGCCCTGTGTCGTGTCTTGGGTGAAATCGTAAATCAGCGGGTCGCCAATTATTTCAACATCATCAATGGCCATGTCGCTGGTGTAACTCGTGCCGGTAACACCTCTGAATCTCACGCGAATGGCAATTCCGGAAAAGCCATCCAGCATGACTGCTTTTTTCAGCCATGCGGCACCTGAACTGGTTTGCTGCTGGCCTATTATTGAATCAAGGGTAGTCCAGGAAATACCGTTTGTTGATGCTTCAATATACAACGTGCCCGTGCTTGAACCATACATGTGGTACCAAAATTCAACTGCTGTTTCAGTGTAAACAGTGTTGTTGAAAGTGGGGCTGATTATAATGGCTTGCTGGTTAGAACAACCGGATGCTTCAGTGTAAATGTATTTTCCAATCGAACTTCCTGTGGTGTGGTCAACTGTTGGGCCGGTGCTTGATGAAGAAGTGCCTGCGTTGTCAACTATCCAGTCAATATCATCGGTAGTGGTATTCGTCCAGCCGTTTGCAAGTGTGCATACAGTGCTGCAACTGCCGTTGCATGTCGCAAGTGCATCAACATTTTCTGAAATAAGGACGGTTTGCGGTTTTGCATGAAAGAAACAGAAAAAAGCAAAAATGAGGGGTAGTGTTTTTTTCATGTTTCTATATGTTTGATTCTCAGTTGGTTTTCCTTATGAAGGAATAACTACGAAGGTACGGTTTGCGGCAATACGAGTCAATTTTTTTTACCGGAATTATTGGATTATTATTTTCCTATTTAAAATAGAGGTGTTTGATTGAACTTGTAGGTAGTAAAGGCATGAAGATTTCACAAAAAGGTCAACTAAGATTTGAGATTTGTCCCGATTTAATAGAATGAGATTTGAGTTGTTTAATGGAAAATGAAAAACGAAAGACTAAAAAAGAAACAGCAATTTTTTCGTAGCAATCATTTTTGTGATGGATTGTGATTTTTCAAAACCCCAATGCTGTCCAACTCATGCACACTCAACGTTGGCGGAAGTATGTTATTCTTTATTTTAAAGACCACCAGTTCTGCGGCTTTTCGGGCATCTTCCTTTGTAGTAAATGGATGCAACCCCTGTACAGCAGGAATGTGTTCCTGATGCATGTATTTTTGACCATCAATATAAATGTCATAGCCCCAGCCGTTATCAACTTGAAATGTTTTGGCTTCAATGGAAGAAATTGCAGCGGATTTTTTAGCAACCTGCTGGGCAAACATGCCTGAGAAAACAAAGCAGAAAAGAAATAGAGTAAACGCTTTTTTCATTGGGCTGAAAAGTGTGAAAGCGTAAAGATAAAAAACTCGTTGAATATATAGAATCATCGAATTTAAACGACCTTTACCAAATAGGATGGTGATTATTCGATGATGATTTTTCTCACAACAACTCCTCTGTCTGTAATCACTTGCAGGTAGTAAATTCCTGATGATTGCTTTGCAATATCAATTGTGATTGGTGAGTAGTCATTGGTGATYAGCSAGTGGTAAATCATTTCTCCCAACACRTTCAAAATTCGCAACTSATAATTC
Organism: Flavobacteriales bacterium; assembly: GCA_002746335.1. GTDB lineage: Bacteria > Bacteroidota > Bacteroidia > Flavobacteriales_H. Next base: position 22,025 of record NVWW01000040.1, read on the forward strand.
TTTATTCTTAATTCTTCATYCTTCATTCTTAATTCAAATGTTCCTTTATTCGGGTTGGGGTAAATYGAGATTTGAGGTTTGAGGTTTGAGATTTGAGAYRCAATGCCCACCGTTTCATTCACCGTTGTACTTGCCGTWRYTGTATTGCCGTCATYATCYGTAACCGTAACACTGTATGTGCCWGYGCACAATCCCGTAGCRATGGMTTCCGTTTGGYTGTTTGAATCATCCCATTGGTAGGAATARGGAGGCGTTCCGCCCGATGCGATTGCYGTTACTGAACCRTCACAGCTGCCTTGCGTGGTATTCATAGCTGTTGCCGTTGCTGTGAGTGCTCCCTGTCCGATTTTCTGAGAAATGTTTGAGCGAGATGAGTTGTAATTCTTGAAAGCTTTAGTTGCTGTGCAAAGGGTGGGAAACACAATTTCAATCACATAATCGGTCGCAGCCGATGGTGGGCTGTTGTCTGTAAAGGTTGTAYTGGCATTKGTCACTGAATCGAGYAYTTCCCAGTTGCTGGTTSCYGTGCTGTCCCTCAAAATRCGGTAGTAGCYGAAAGAAGTCCCTTCGTAATTATCCCAATTCAAATTCACTTCYYCGCCTCCTCCTATATTGTGCTGTAAGTRMATRGTYTCATGGTAGCTRCTMAGKKYGCTTTCATTGCCACAGRTATCAAGCACCGACAATTTATAGCGGTAGGATGTMGTGTTYGGRTCGCAKCCGTTGGTRGTGTCARTAAAYCTGCTCAAAGAATCATAAAGCACACTGGCAATGTGTGTRTAACCCGTTCCKGCYACTTCACGRTARATTTTAAAACTGTCAATATTGGTRACGATRGGCTTTTCCCAAACGACAATGTTTTTRGTGGAAGTGCTGTCCACYGAAACYAARCAAATCGGCACGGTGTCGGCTGTTGTTMCKATKRTWAYKGARCCWRARGCRKTGCAGYYRTTGTYATCKGTMACTGTWAYWGMATARSWTCCYGYTGCCAAACCCACGGAAGTGGAATCARTGGCGCTGTTGCTCCATGYATAGGAATAAGGYGTTGTCCCGCCCGAAATCGTTGCAGTTGCCGTTCCGCTATTGGTGTTGCAGGATGCGTCTGTTGCGCTTATACTTAAAGTTAAAACAATCGGCTCGGTAATAGTTACAGAAAGAGTTGTCTGGCAATTGTTTGCATCCGAAATATTCACATTGTATGTGCCCGGGCAAAGCCCGGTTGCCGTTTGTGTGGTTTGATTAGATGGATCATTCCACAAATAAAGATAAGGCATTGTCCCTCCTGATGTATTTGCTGTTGCGCTGCCATTGCAAAGGCCATTACAAGTAACATCCGATGAAGTGATTGTAGCCGTTAAAACAGCCGGTCCATTAATGGTAAAGGAAACTGTAGTATCGCAGGAATTGGTATCGGCAACAGTAACGGAATAGGTTTGAGACGTCAGATTTGAGACTTGAAACAACGTATTTCCTGTTGACCATAAATAACTGTAGGGAGAAATACCGCCACTCACTGCCGTGCTTGCTGTTCCGTTTGTATCCCCATCACAAAGTACATCGGTTGTAGTTAAATTTATGGAAATAGCCGATGGCTCTGAAACGGTTACCGAATCATAAGCCGAGCAGCCGTTTACATCAATGACATTTACGGTGTAAATACCAGCGACTACACCTGAAAGGTTTTCAGTAGTGGCACTGTTGCTCCAGAAATAATTGTAAGGCGAAGTGCCGCCATTGGTAGTTAAATCTGCAGAGCCGTCACTTCCACTATTGCATACAACATCTGTTGCAACAATTGTTATTGGAAAAGTGGATGGCGCATTAATAACAGCTGTATCAAGAATTTGGCATCCGTTTGCATCTGTAACTGTAGCATAATAATTTCCAGCCGTAAGCCCGTTGGCTATGGAATCCGTTGTGCCATTCGACCATTGAAAGGAATAAGGTGTAGTACCGCCACTTGTGCCTGCTGTTGCTGCCCCAACCGACTGCCCACAAGAAGCATCGGTGGTGGAAATTGTAACGAAAAGCGCAGTGGGTTCAGATAAAACAAAGGTAGTATCCACTTGACAATTGTTGACATCCGCTACAGTAACAGAATAGATACCAACACATAATCCCGTTGCGTTTTGGGTCGTTTGCCCCAAACTATCGCTCCAAAGGTAGCTGTAGGGCGTAATTCCACCACTTGAAATAGCAATTGATGTTCCGTTACATTGTCCATTACATGAGGGAGAACTATTTGCAATCGCAAAAACAAGTTGTGCCGGTTCGGTGACAGTTGCCGAATCCACATCCGCGCAGCCGTTACTATCATTTACTGTTACGTAATAATTTCCAGGATTTAATCCCGAAATATTCTGAGAAGTTGTGGCATCAGACCACAGATAGCTGAAAGGAGATATCCCACCGAAAACCGAAGTAGCAACTTGGCCGTCATTAGCTCCGTTGCAGGTAATATTGCTTTCAGTTGCGATGACGGTTGGGTTTCCGTTTACCGTAATGAGCGTTTGGGTAGAATCGGTCAAAACGCTATTATAAGCAACAAGGGTAATGGTGTCGATTCCGGGAATGGAAAAAATACGGGAGGCATCTTGCGAAACACTGAAAATCACTCCATTGTATTTCCAGATGTAGTTGGTGGAGCCAGTGCTTGTATTGGTAAAGCTAATGCTGTCACCTGCACAAATTACCGTGTCGCTTGCGGTAAAGGATGCAGAAGGAGTTTGGGCGATAAGATTGGCGCTTGTCCAAACCCATAGTGCAAACAAGATCATTTTTTTCATAGCAAATGCTTTAAATGAAAACTCCTGCATCAGCAAATAGCATCACACAAACTGGCTCAAATAGTCACTGGCTATTTGCCCTCAATTACGATTTTTCTAATGATAGTTCCTTTGTCAGAAAGGATTTGCAGGTAATAGACCCCCGAACTCTGTTCCGAAACATCAATTGTTGTTTTGAGTTTTTTCCGATAATTACCGGGGATAGTTTCTAGTTTCAGGTGTTTCACTTCCTGCCCCATCATATTCAATATTCGACATTCAACATTAGATGTTTGGTGATTGATATTCAGCATTTCTAATGTAAATACGCCTTTATTCGGATTTGGATATACCTGAATACTGTTGAGCCAATCGTTTTCTCCGATTCCAACTTGTTCATTCACTGTAGCAAATACAAGGGTTTGTCCATTCAAGAAATCTGTTACCGTTACGCTGTAAGTGCCGGGGCACAGACCGGTTGCAAGGGTTGTGGTTTGGCTGCCGGCATTACCGTCCCATTGGTATTGGTAAGGAGGTTGACCACCTATAGCAGTTACAGTAGCCGTTCCATCACAATTCCCAATAGTTGCATCTGTTGTTGTTGTTGTTGCAGTAAGTGCTTCGCTGCCRATTTTTTGCGAAATATTTGAGCGCGATGAATTGTAATTCTCAGCTGATTTAGTTGCTGTACATACACTGGGAGGCATGGCTTGCACGTAGTAGAACAAATCGCTCGAAATGGTTGGCGGGCTGTCAGTGTAGGAATTTAAGTTGCTCGGCAAAGCGGTGAGCGAATCCCAACCAGTTGAGACCGTGTAGCGGTAAATGACATACGTGCTGAAGTTAAAGCCCTGGTAATTGTCCCAAATCAGGTTGATGGTACTGCCAACTCCAAGGTTAATATTTAAGTGAATGGTTTTGTGGCTAGTGCTCAAGTTAGATTCATTACCGCAGGTGTCCACAGCGGCAATCTTGTAACGCCACGAGCGTACTAGTGGGTTAGCAACCGTATCAGTAAAGGTACTTAATGAATCGTATAACACGCTGCCTACGTTTTGGTAAACCCCACTTTGGGTGGTTTCACGGTATATGTTGTAGGAAGCAATGCCGCCTATAGCGGGTTTTTGCCAAACTACCTTGTTGGTGCCTGTTGTGCTGTCAACCGTAACAAGGCAGATGTCGTTTGTGGGCGGAAGTTCGGCATTAACATCCTCACTTGCTGTTGAGTTGCAGTTGTCACTTCCGGTAACGGTAACATCATACGTGCCATCCGCAACACCTGTCAAATCCTGTGTGGTGCTTGCATTCGACCAGTTGTATGTATAGGGTGATGCGCCACCGCTTACGCTGATGTATATTCCACCAAAATCACCTGTAACACAATCGGAAGTTGTGGTGGAATCAATTGCAATTGTCGGACCGCCCGCTTCGCTGATGGCGGCATTGATTGTTTCCAAACAACCGTTTGAATCGGTAATGGTTACCGTGTAAACTCCTGATGCAAGTCCTGTTTCAGTAGTGCTGGTTCCTCCTGATGACCAAGCGTAAACGTAGAATCCTGAGCCGCCTGTGGCAGTAACTGTGGCTGTGCCGTCAGCGCCACCGCAACTGCTGGCGGTGGTGGAAACGGTTGCTCCCAGTACATTGGGTTGATTGACATCAATACTTTGTGTGGCATCACAGCCTATATTATCGGTTATGATAATTTCGTAAGGTCCTGCTGCCAAATTGAAAATATCATCGGTAGTTGCACCGTTTGACCAATTATAAACATAAGGCGTTGTTCCCCCCGAAACGGAAATGGTAATCGCTCCATCCGAGCCGCCATTGCAACTGACTTCATTAGTAGAATTAATTGTAATCACGGGACCATTCACATCACTGATAGTGGCAATATCGAATTCTTCACAGCCTGTGGAATCAGTAACTGTAATCACATAAATTCCTGCAGCCAAACTGTCTACAGACGGAATCGTATCACCATGCGACCATTGGTAAGCGTATGGCAAGAAGCCGCCTGAGACACTGACGTTTGACGTTCCGTCATCAATTGGGCAGTTGGCATTTGTTGAGGTTACTGTCAGTATAATTGCCGGCGGTTCGCTGATGGTAATCGAGCCGGTAGCGAAACAACTGTTTGCATCGGTAACGGTAACGCCATAAGTTGCTGCGCACAAATTTGATTGTGAAAATGAATTTCCACCGTCTGACCATGAGTATGTGAAGGGCGCTGTTCCGCCACTGGTGGAAATGCTGGCACTGCCATCGCATGTGCCATTGCAGGAATTATCAGTTGAAGAAAGAGAAATACTGAACCCACCCGGCTGGCTGATGGTAACACTATCGGTTGTTGAGCAATTATTGGCATCTGTTACAGTTACAAAATAGTCACCACCGCCAATAGAACTTAAATCCTGTATTGTTGAACCGTTAGACCAATTGTAGGTATAAGGTGAAGTTGCCCCTGAAACGCTCAAATCAGCAGCGCCATCATTGGTTAGGCAACTTGAAACATTTGTTCCGGTAATGCTTGTTGTTAATGCAGTCGGCTCGCTAATAATCACGGTATAGAGTTCTGTGCAATTAGCTGCATCAGTGAGAGTCAACGTGTAAGTTCCTGCGCATAAACCGGTTAAAATTGCGGTGCTGTCACCTGAATTCCACACATAGGCATAGGGCGATGTTCCGCCCGAAACTGAATCAACCGATATGGTTCCGTCACAATTGCCATTGCACATTACATCCGTAAAACTGATACTTGCTGAAATGGCAGCAGGTTCGGTAATGACTGCGGTATCAACTTTTTGGCAGAAACCATTAGAAGTTACCGTTACAATATAAGTTCCCGCTGTTAGTGTGCCAATGTCTTCTGTGGTTGCTCCGTTTGACCAATTGTAAGTGTAGGGCGTTGTTCCTCCACTAACCGTCAAATCCACTGCGCCATCGTTTCCTGAATTGCAGGTTACGTTGGTAATTGAATTGCTCAATGTTAGTGTTGCTGCAACAGCAATGCTCACACTGTCGGTAGCGGTGCATAGTCCGGCTGTGTCAGAAACGGTTATTGTATATGTCGTATTTGCTATCGGTTGTGCCATCGGATTGGCAATGTTGTTTGCGCTCAAGCCTGCTGCTGGCGACCACGAATAATTAAACGCGTTTGGCGCTGCACCTGTACAAATCATAAAACGGACATCAGGCCTAAGCGAACTGGTGTCGGTTACAGAAGTGGATGAACAAACCGTTGAGTTGTCTACGTGGTAATAAACTACTGAGGTAAAAGGCGTACCGCTGTAATAAGTGCCTGCGTTGAAAGTATAGCCACTGTTGTTGAAGCACACTTCCACAATGATGTTGGAGACACCATCCCAGTCATAAGGAGTGGCGAATACATGTTCATTCCATCCGAGTTTAATCGTGTCGGTTTGAGCGGGAAAAACGGTAACGAGTGTGGTGTCCCATGTGCTAATGAAAGCTGCATTGCTACATCCCATCTTGACTTCAAAATTGTTGTAAATCGAATCACCAGTCAGGGAGCCAACGTTAAAACCGAGCGAAGTGATTTTTCCTCCATTATAACCCATTGCATTTAATTCGCTGGCTTTGTACAGAACTTGGTGTTTTGCTCCCCAATAATAATTTCCATAAGGAGCAGGATAGCTGGTAGTACCAAGCGTGCCGGTTCCGCTTCCGATGGTGGCCGTGTCGGCTTGCGTTCCACATGGGCTTGCACTTAATCCGCAGGATTGCGGAGTAGCATTGGTAATGATAACATCTAATTGCGTGGAGTCGCCTGAGCCAGCACATAATACGGTGTCGCTGGTTGTGGCCAAAAGGTTCGGCATCAAGCCGACAACAATAGTTTCAGTGTCTGAATTGGAGCACCCGTTACCATCGGTAATGTTGTAAGTTACGATGTGACTGCCCGGGCCTGAAGTAGCCGGATCAAATGTGTTGCCAGATACCCCAGCACCGCTTAACGTTCCGCCCGAAGTGACAACAACGAGCGTAGTTGCTGCATCGGTTTCACAGAAAGGCCCTGCAGGAGTGATGGTAGGATTGGGTAAAGTATCCACAATTACTGAAAAAATGAGCGAGTCAATACAACCTGCCGGTTGTTCAATTCTAACTTTTGCGTTGAAAGTCCCGGCAGTTGAATGCGTATAATAGATGGTGTCAACATCATACCAAGTCGAATCGTCATCAGTGCCATTGCCATCAAAATCCCAGTAATACCAGCTTCCGGCTTGCACACTGGTAGAAGAATCAATGAACATGGTAGTGTCTCCGAGACAAACTTGTGATGCATAAACATTAATGCTGGCAGGTGAGCAAACCAATTCATCCGCACCAATGTCTGGCGCTATGGCATTGCGGATGTCGCCATCAATGTCGTCAGGAACATCAGTTAGTGGTGTAGCAAGCCCTGTAAGTGCAGGTGTTCCAAGGTGCAAATCAGTAGTTGAAAGATAAACAGGGTCAACCGATATCGAGTTGGCGTCTTTTCCGCTGGCTGCTTGATAGGCAGAAAGCGTAGTGTAGGCAGTGCCATTCCAATAGGCGATATTTGTTCCTCCACTGTAAAGGTCATTGTAATCCGAAAAAGTAATTGCAGTGGAAGTAGAAGCGTAAATTGTATAACCGGTATCACTTTTCAAAATATTATTTCTTACACTAAGGTTTCCGCCCTGATAGGCATAAAGCGCACGGCTTAAGATATAAGTGCTGTTTTCATTGATGCTGTTGTAATAAATTTTGTGGTAATCGGCCTGGTAAAGATAGATGCCATAGCAGGTACTTGTTCCGCCAACCTGAATAAAGTTGTYGGCTACCAATCCCTGATTRCCCACAGTACCATCGGTTCGGTAGAGTTCAATGCCATGTGCTGTGAGCGATGATGATAATTTGTTATTGTAAACAACAATATCGTTGCTGCAATCGTCCAGCATAATACCGATATTGTCGAAATCGCTCACCATATTGGATGTAATAGAAATAGCATTGAAATACCTAACATATATGCCATCCCAAAATGAGTTGATGGTATTTCCCCAAATTTTCACACCGTTAATATTGCGTGCATTGAAATTGCCGTTGTAGTAATTGTTTAAGTAAAATCCATAGCTGCCGCCATTAATAGTAWTGTTTTGGAAAGCCGTGCTGWCCATCAGGAAATACTCGGTGTTGTAACCATAAAAAATAGCGTTATTGTCAGACGTTGTATAAGTNGATTTGCCATTTAAAACAAGGTTGRTGAAATTGTTGTTGTGTGAATTTCCTGAAAAATCAAATAGCCGTGAATAAGTACCGCCTGATTGCGTTTGGACAGTCATGTTCTGGAAGGTGACGTAATCAGCGCCAAAAAGCTGAACTACATAATTGTCTGTTGACGTGCCGTCAAACTGCAAAATCACATCGGACGCATTGCCTGACTGAGCCTGAAAAATAATCGTGTCAGCAGGATTGGCACCTGCAATTTCCGGCAGCACAAATTGCTCAGTGTAGGTGCCTGTTTGCACGTCAAAAATCACGTTTCCACTGATGCCACGCGTAATCAAATCGTAAACTGCAGAATCGAAAATGGGATAAATCCCGCTTGAGCCAATGGTATAAATGCCAACCATCGGGGTAAGGGTTGAAGTAAATTCATCTGCTCCGATGTCGGGCGAGCCGGTACTACGTGTGTCACCGTCAATGTCTGTAGGCACAGAACTTTGGAAGGCCCCGGCATTGTCCACAAAAGGTGAATTGCAGTGCAGGTCACCGGAAGTGAATCCGGGGTTAGCGTTTACCGAATTAGCTTCTAATCCGCTGGCTGATACAAACGATGCGTAATCTTCATACCAAGTCCCTTGCCAGTAGCCGAAATGCGATCCGCAGGTATAGAGCACGTTGTAATCAGAAAAAGGAATAGAGCCAGTAACCGAGTTATAGTAGGCTTTTCCGTTGCCGTAATTAGCAAAAATATTGTCGTAAACCACGATGTTGCCATTACCTGAACCAGTGTTGTAAAAGGCGTAAGTTGCATCGTCCTTGCTGGTCATTCGAACACTGTTGTAAAACACATTTACATAAGTAGAACTGATGATATGAATGCCTTCTATGTTGATATTGTCATTGTCAATATCAATAAAATTATTGGCTACCAGTCCGTAATCCGGAAAGGATCCTGAAGTAGCATCCACAAATAAGCCTTGCCCTGTTGTGGCATTGCTTGACAGTTTGTTTTCAGTAATTGAATAAGGAGTAAAACATTGGTAAACACCAATGCCTGCATTAGTGAAGTTGGTGCATTGGTTTCTTTGGATAGTAAAGTCAGTGGCATAAGACAGGTAAATGTTCCTGTATGTATCATTCAGCATATTGTCTCTTATGCGAATTCCCGCAGTGCGGTCTGTAGTGTTTACTCCTGCAAGCTGGATTCCACGGCTCCCATTGCTAAACAGGTTAAAACTAATCTCCAGTGAGTCTGTGCGGTCATCGTTGCAATAAATAATTTGCCTTGTGGCAGAACTGCTGGCAATACCTATGCCATTTAATACATTGTTTTGGATGCTGTTATCATGCGAATAGCCAAAAAACAAGAATATACGGCCATAAGTTGGATCGGTTGCTGTGAATGACATTTTTTGAAAAGTGATGTAATCGGAACCGTAGTGATGCACGATGTAATTATCGGTTGAAGTTCCTGAATAAGTTAAAATCACAGCTGTTGAATCGCCACTCTGCGATTGAAAAGTAATTGTATTTGCTGCACTTGCCCCGGGAACATCCAACAGTGTGATTTGTTCGATGTATGTTCCATTTAAAACATCAAAAGTTACTGAGCCTGAAATACCGAGAACCGTAAGTGAATCAATGGCCATCTGAAAGGAAGTGAAATTACCTGTAGTTCCTATTGTATAAGTTCCGGCAAGTGGAAGGGAAGAAGATGCAGGTGTAAATTCCTGCGCGCCAAGGTCGGGATTGGCAGGTCGTGTCACCCCGTTAAAATCCGTTAGAACTTCGGTAAGCAGTGTGCCGATTCCGTCCAGCCACGCGGTTTGTGAATTCAGGTTGTTGTATGCAGGAAATGATGGATGAATCTGCACCGAATTAGTTCCGAACCCGCTTGCTGTCTGCCATTCGCCCAAATCATTATGAGAAGTGGTTTCGTCATAAACCAGGTAATTCCCGGGTGAATACAAATTGTTGTAATCAAATTCAGAAATAGCAGAACCGCTTTGTGCCCAAAGAGCATAGCCGTTTTTGAAATTGGAAAAGATGTTGTTTTTTACCCATATACTGTCAGCATTGTTCATATAGATGGCTGCGCTGCTTGAGTTTGAGTTGTATATGTTTACCGTATTGTGATACACCTTTTGGTAGGTAGAGGTGGTTAAATTGATACCTCTACAGGCCGAACCGGCCGCGATTCCAGTTTGAATCAAATTGTTCGCGATCAATCCTTCTCCGCCTGGCGTTCCATCTGAATTATTCACATATATCCCAAAAGCGTTGTCCAAATCGGCAATAATCGTATTGTTGGTAATGGTAATTGCGCTGTCGCAATAACTCAGTTCCAATGCTCCGTACGATTGCCACGAGAACGTATTCCTGTCAACAAAAGCATTGTCGAAATACTTTATGTAGGTATTATAATAACAGTTGAACGTGTTATTGGTAATACTCAACCCAACYGAGTGAGCAGTGTTTGTTCCTTCGAATCGCAGTGGGAAACTGCCATCGGTGAAGGTGCAGGAATCAAATATTAAATAATTCAGCGTGTCGTTGTTTCCGCCAGAATATGCTAATGCCCTATTGGTTGACGTGCTCGAGCCGCTTTGCCCCTGAATAATGCAGTTATTAAAACTCAGGTTTTCGCATTTGTTTCTAAAGTTGAGCGTCACACTATAAGTTCCGGTAGTTGAGTTGTAAAGTTTTACGTTTTYAAAAGTTATGTAATCTGCTTTATCAAAAAGAATAACGTAATTAGCTGTGCTGATRCTGCCACCAAAATAAATAGTTACATCCGTGGCATTGCCGCTTTGTGATTGAAAGATAATTGTGTTGGTGGCGCTCGCCCCGGGAATTTCGTTGATGGTCAATTGCTCCTGGTAAAGCCCGGTGAAAATGTTGAAGGTTACGGGGCCGCACACGCCATTTGCATACAGCGTGTCCAATGCCTGCTGGATGGTGGTAAAATCCCCGCCACTGCCGATGGTGTAGGTGCCGGAAAGGCAGGAGGGTGTATATTGCCAGAAGTCGTTGTAAAATGTTGTGTTATCCCATCCCGAACCAATATATCCTAATGTGCTTATAGAAAACCCGATGGCATATTCTCTTCCCGAACCACCAAAGTTGGTTTTTTGAAGCCAGGTGTTGGTTTGGCTGTCCCATTCCCAAAAGTCATTGTAGTATGTTGTTGCGTTATTTCCAGTGCCAATGTACCCTTTTGTACCTATAGAAAAACTAGCAGCATGATTTCTTGCCGTACCGCCAAAGTTTGCTTTTTGTGTCCAGATGTTAGCAGTAGTGTCGTATTCCCAAAAATCATTTTTGTTCGTTCCATCGTATCCCGTGCCAATATATCCCTTATCACTTATGGAAAAACTTGTTGCACTATGTCTTGCTGTGCCCCCAAAGTTGGCTTTTTGAGTCCATGTATCGGTTTGGCTATTCCATTCCCAAAAGTCATTTTTAGGTGCGCCATCCCATCCTGTCCCAATATAACCTTTGTCACCAATTGAAAACCCTACAGCATCTTTCCTTGCCATGCCTCCAAAATCTGCTTTCTGTGTCCATGTATTTGTGGTTTTGTCCCATTCCCAAAAGTCCTTTTTGTAAGTTCCATCACTTCCTGTGCCAATGTATCCTTTAGCGTCTATAACAAATCCTACCGCTCCATGTCTTGCTGTTCCCCCAAAGTTGGCTTTTTGGGTCCAAGTATCAGTGGAAGGATTATATTCCCAAAAATCTTGATAGTATGTTGTTCCATCGTATCCCAAACCAACATATCCGTTTGTATCTATGGAAAAACCTATTGCCCCATACCTTGCCGTTCCCCCAAAATCGGCTTTTTGCGCCCAGGTGTTTCCTGTTTGAGCTTTGACCTCACCCCAGCTCTCTCCTGGGAGGATAGGGAGGAGCAAAGAAAAATGAAGAGTTAGGGTAAAGTAGAGTAATTTTTTCATGGCTGAAATTTATGTTTAAAGTCAAAAAAGATTTCAAAAGTATTGAATACAAAGAGATTACGCAATTTTAGTTTTCAACACCATTGACATGCAGAAGTATAGTCGGGAAGGGGAGGATTAAGTTGCCCTGAACAAAATAAGAGAAGCGAATTTAATTCACCCGAAACTTGAATTGGTACTGCTTCAGGTCTTCGTTGGCTTTTACGATTTTGTCTTTCAGTTTTTCTTTGAAAGCAACCACTTTTTGGTGAAGCGTTTCATCACCTGCTGCGAGAATTTGGGATGCGAGAATCCCAGCATTTTTTGCTGCGTCCAGTCCAACGGTGGCTACGGGAATGCCAGGGGGCATTTGCAAAATAGATAGCACCGAGTCCCAGCCATCCAGTGAAATGGAAGAACGGCAAGGCACGCCAATCACCGGCCCGGCAAAAAAGGCGGCCATTACACCCGGCAGGTGGGCTGCTCCGCCAGCGCCTGCTATCACTACGCGTATGCCTCGTTCATGAGCAGTTTTGGCATATTCTTCTACTTTCTCTGGGGTACGGTGCGCAGAGAGAGCGTTAATTTCAAAAGGAATCTCCAATTCATTCAATACTTTGGCGGCTTCCTGCATCACCGGCATATCCGATGTGCTGCCCATGATGATGGCTACTTTTGGCTTCATAAATGGGTTTTACTTCTGATAAAATGAAGTTGCGAAAATACCTGTTATTAATAACTTATCCAACTTCTAACTTCTAACTTCCAGCATCTGTCCAAAATCCTTACTTTCGCGCCCATGAAAACCGTGCAGGTAAAAGACAAACAGTTCAGCATAAGCATTTCTTCACAGGAAATTCAAAAAGCAATCGAGCAGATAGCTGGAAAAATCAATAGCGATTTGGATGGTAGGCAGCCGTTGTTTTTATGCGTGCTTAACGGGGCCTTTATGTTTGCTTCTGACTTGCTGAAAAAAATTACCATTGATTGCGAATTRTCTTTTGTGAAGTTGGCTTCGTATGAAGGCACTGAGTCAACGGGCGTGGTGAAATCACTCATTGGGCTGGATGAAAATGTGAAAGGAAGAACAGTAATTATTGTCGAAGACATTGTGGATACAGGAGAGACCATTGACACGCTGGTGAAGCAGCTCGAAGTATTTGAGCCGGAGCAAGTAAAAATAGCAACATTGCTTTTTAAGCCCGAGGCTTATCAAAAAGACATCCCGATTGATTATGTGGCGCTAGAAGTTCCTCCCGATTTTCTCGTGGGCTACGGGTTGGATTATGATGGATTGGGGCGTAATCTTCAGGATATTTACACTTTGACACCAAACGAATAACCATTTCATTATGCTAAACATTGTACTATTCGGCCCTCCGGGTGCAGGCAAAGGAACCCAGTCAGAAAAACTGATTGAACAATATAACCTGGTGCATATCTCAACCGGAGATTTGTTTCGTCATCATTTGAAAAACGAAACTGAACTAGGCGTAAAAGCTAAGGGTTACATGGATAAAGGTGAACTGGTGCCCGATGAAGTAACCATCGGTATGCTCGAAGAAAAAGTAAATCAGCATCCTGATGCAAAGGGCTTTATTTTTGACGGCTTCCCGCGAACCGCTCCGCAAGCAGAGGCATTGGATGATTTTCTTTCGGGAAAAAATACCAAAATCACCTTGATGCTTGCCTTGGGTGCAGCCGAAGAAGAATTGGTGAAACGACTTTTGTTGCGTGGAAAAGACAGCGGCAGAGCAGACGACAGTGATGAATCCATCATCCGAAACCGTATCAAAGTTTATAACGAGCAGACCGCCATTCTTGCTGATTTCTATTCGAAACAGGGAAAATACGAGGTAGTGAATGGTGTTGGCGGCATTGATGAGATTTTTAATCGCCTTTGCATCGCAATCAACCAGTTAGCCACTTAGCTCGCCTTTTTGTCATGCTGAGCGAAGCGAAGAATCT
>NVWW01000171.1 GCA_002746335.1 Flavobacteriales bacterium
TGCGTTATATTTTTTATGAAATAGCTCAGGCTATTCCAAAAAAATATGCCTTGCATCTTATCTGTTATCTTTGGTTTTTGAAAGAAATGAATTATTAGAAGTTCCCTTAATATAAAAGTTGTGCTTAGAAAACTGTTAGGTTATTTTTTTCAGGGTGTGCTGCTCACTGTACCCCTAGCGGTGACCCTTTATGTCATCTTCAAGTTATTTGTCATTATTGACGGTATTATTCCTTTTAATATTCCAGGCATCGGATTGCTTGTGTTGCTTGTCGTGCTGACTGTGCTAGGTTATTTTGGCTCATCGTTCATTGCCCAGCCGTTTATTAATTATTTTCAAAAATTGCTTGATAAAGCGCCACTAGTAAGAACTATTTATTCAGCTGTGAAGGACTTGGTTTCGGCATTTGTAGGCTCAGAAAAAAAATTCGACCGACCTGTTTTGGTCAAACTTACACGAGATGCTGATTTGGAAAAACCCGGTTTTATCACGAGAGAAGACTTATCCAACCTCAATGTAGGAAGCGGAAAAGTGGCGGTTTACCTGCCGCATTCTTATGCTTGGTCTGGCAACTTGTTTATTGTGCCAAAAGAAAACGTAACCCCACTTGATGTTTCATCAGCAGACATGATGAAATTTATCATCTCCGGAGGGGTGACCACCATAGAAAATGAAGACAAATCCGATACATAAATTATGTGCTGGATTTTTTCTACTTTTACTTTATGGAACGCCTGTAAAAGTCTACAGGAAAACTATTCCAAGGGATTGACTCAAAAATTATTGCTATGAAAAAATTACTACTTTCAGTTTTTGCTTTTTGTCTTTTGCCTTTTGCTTTTTGTCAAGTAAGTATTGAAGTTTCAGAAGGCAATAAAAACATTGGCGGAGGCAGTAACAATGCACTTTCAGTAACCATTTATGAAGCAGGAAAATCAGAGATTGAAAAAGCATGGAAATCAGAAATGAAAGGTATAAAAGGAAAGGTGGCCATGAAAAAAGAAATTTTTGCAGATGATGCCCAGTTCAAGGGGTGGAGCAATACGTGCGATATTTACGCTCAGGTGAACAAACTTGAGGACACAAAGCATGAATTGATTGTTTCAGTTGATTTGGGTGGGGCTTATCTTTCTTCGGGGCAACATGCCGGCAAATTCAAAGAATTCAAGCAATTTGTTTATGGATTTGCTGTCAGCACTACGAAAGACGCCATTGCAGGGCAGGTGAAAGAAGAAGAAAAAAAGCAGAAAGGGATTGAAAAAGAATTGGAAGAGTTAGTCAAAAACAAAGAAAAGCTTGACAAACTTATTGAAGAAAGTAAAGCTAAAATCGAGCAAGCCGAAAAAGACATTGAGCAAAACGGCAAAGACCAAGAAGCCAAAACCAAGGAAATCGAAGATCAGAAGAAAGTAGTGGAAGAAACCGTAGCTAAAGAGCAAGCGGTGAAGTAGCAGTTTGCTTCCGGTTAGCAGCAGGCCTACTCCTAATCCTCTAATTTCTTTATTCTTAATTCCCCAATCCCCCGTATCTTTGCACACCATGCCGGCCGTTTTGGAAAATACCGTTCAGCAAAACCTGAAATACTGCAATTCACTGACTGAATATTCCCGTTTCCAAACCCGCGAAGTGAAAATCGGCAACGTGCCTTTGGGTGGAAATCATCCCATACGCATCCAAAGCATGACCACTCCCGATACGATGGATACCATTGCCACGGTGGAACAGTCGATACGCATCATCGAAGCTGGATCCGATTACGTGCGCATCACCGCTCCCAGCAAAAACGAAGCGGAAAATCTTGCCAATATCAAGAAAGAATTGCGCAAAAGGGGTTATGAAACCCCGCTCATTGCAGACATCCATTTCACGCCAAATGCTGCAGAAATTGCTGCCCGCATTGTTGAAAAAGTCCGAGTGAACCCCGGAAATTATGCAGACAAGAAAAAATTTCAAACCCTTGAATACACCGATGAAACTTACAATTCGGCATTGGACAGAATTCGTGAACGATTCACTCCTTTAGTAAAAATATGCAAAGAATATGGGACTGCTATGCGCATTGGTACTAACCACGGCTCTCTGTCAGACAGAATTCTATCGCGCTATGGCGATACCCCGCTCGGCATGGTAGAATCGGCACTGGAATTTGTACGTATATGCGAAGAGAATAATTTCTACGGCATCGTGCTTTCGATGAAGGCCAGCAATACATTAGTGATGGTGCAGGCGTATCGACTTTTAGTTAACAAGATGCTCGAATCAGGCAGAAACTACCCTATTCATCTTGGTGTAACCGAAGCAGGTGAAGGGGAAGATGGACGCATCAAATCGGCTGTGGGCATCGGTGCCTTACTGGAAGACGGTATTGGCGATACCGTGCGCGTTTCATTGACCGAAGAGCCAGAGCTTGAAGTGCCGGTAGCGAAGGAGTTGGTGAAAAGATATGAGAAAAGAGATCAGAACCTGCCTGCCGGTGGGCAAGGTTCAAAAATCAGTCCTGATACCCAATACCTAATACCTGATATCTTTTCCCCTTTCGAATACAAAAAACGCAAAACCACCGAGGTGTTCAATATTGGAGGCAGCAACGTGCCGCGTGTGGTGGCCGATTTTTGTCTGAAAAAAGAAATCACACCCGCTTCGCTTTTTGCTTTGGGCTATAATTATTCGGTTCCGCTCGACAAATGGAACATTGGCGACATGGCCTGCGATTACGTATTCTTGGGCGATAACAAGATAAATTTTGAAATTCCAGGAACACTCGGGTTGATTTTCAACCACAAAGCATGGCTTTCTGAAAAAGAAAAAGAGAGGAGCTATCCTTTCATCAATTCAAAAGAATATCACGAAGGAGTTGAAATGCACCCGCAACTCAATTTTATTTATACCACTTTGCCTGATGTTTCTGCTGAATTCATTGAAAAACTAAAGGTAGATAAAACGGCCGTTTTGCTTATTGATACTTATCATGAACATGGAATGGCTGAACAACGGCAACTTTTTTTCAAACTTTTTGAAAACGACTGCAAAACTCCTGTAATCATTGGCAGGGCCTACGGTGATTTGACCGAAGAACAACTTCAGCTTTATTCGTCCATTGACTTAGGCAGCTTGTTGGTTGATGGCTTTGGTGATGGCATTTTCATAGCGGCCGAAAATTGCGGAAGTGACCAAATGGTAAACAAAACTGGTTTCGGTATACTTCAAGCAACCCGAACTCGCATTTCCAAAACTGAATACATTTCCTGCCCTTCCTGCGGACGAACGCTTTTTGATTTGCAGGAAACCACTGCAAAAATCCGTGCGGTAACTTCCCACTTAAAAGGGGTGAAAATAGGCATTATGGGTTGTATTGTAAACGGCCCGGGTGAAATGGCCGATGCGGATTACGGTTATGTTGGCACCGGACCGGGAAAAATCACGCTCTACAAAGAAAAAGAAGTGGTTCGAAGGAACATCCAGTCTGAACAAGCAGTTGATGCTTTAATTGATTTGATTAAAGAGCATGGGGATTGGGTGGAACCGATTGTTGAGTAGGAAGTTTGTTTCACCACCCTGTCACAAGCAACCTTTTGGCAGCGCTTACACCACATTTTTGGTATTTGTGGTAGGCCTCAGCCGCTCGCTGGCGGATTTGTTCATCGCTTTCGCTTGAAATCCAACCGTTGATGGCAGCTTTGAGTGTATACGCTTCAGGTGCCATTAGCCCGGTAGTCCAAAGCAAGGGTTTTGCGCCAATGCTTTTTACTGCATCTTTAAAATACGGCTTACTGATGCAAGCGAGTATAATTGCATCACGCTTTTTGTTATCTTTTGGTTTTGGGTAATTGTCTATTGAAAAATCCATTAAACCATCATGCCCCACATAGGCAATGAGTTGCGCATGGCTTCCTGCTTTGATTTCTTTTCTATCCACGTGAACCAAAAAAGGATTGTAACCAGCCGTAGTCCTGAGAAACCCCCATGTTGCCTTTTTAATTTCCTTGCCATCATAGGCATCTGCTATGAGCCAAACATCTTCTTTCGCATGTTTGAAAATACACCTTTCCAAAATAGCTGCTTGCGGATTTTTTACTGTTTTCATTAATTGCCATTCAGGGCTGCGCTTAAAGAAAGATTTCACGCCATACATGGCGCCCCAGTAAAGATTGTTGTATGGGTCCTGTCCATTGCCAAGTTTTGCCGATACAGGTACAATACCTTGGTTTTTGTTGTCGCAAAGCGCCACGAAAACGTGGATGGTTTTTTGGGAGAAGCCAAAAGAAAAAGACGTGACGAAAACTATCGTTGCAATAAATTTCATAAGAATTGAAACGGGCAAAAGCGGATTTTATGATAGAATGCAAGAAAAAGAAAAAGGGACAGAATAAAATTAGACAGGAATTTTGGATGTGTTTATTCCCTCCAACTCCTTCTTCAATTCTCGGATGAGTTTAAGGTATTCTTCCAGGTAAATTTCTTTAACCGGCTTTGCAGCAGGAAACTTTTCTTTCAAATGATTGACTTGCTTGCCGTTTTTCCAAAAACGGAAACACACGTGCGGCCCTGTTGCCAACCCGGAGCTGCCTACATAACCAATCACATCACCTTGCCGTATGAATTTTCCTTTTTTCAGGCCTTTTGCAATCTTGCTCATGTGCAGGTATTGCGTAGTGTAAGTGCCGTTGTGCCTTATTTTCACGTAGCGCCCGTTGTATTTTTTGTAGCCTGCTTCTTTCACTTCGCCATCGCCAACAGACATGATGGGCGTGCCTTTTGGTGCTGCGTAGTCAGTACCCAAATGCGCTTTATACCGTTTTTGCACGGGATGAAATCTTCTTAAAGAATACTTTGAGGAAATGCGGCTGAATTTCAAGGGTGCTTTCAAAAAAGTCTTTCGTAAACTCTTGGCGTTTTCATCGAAATAGTCGTCAATGCCGCTTTGATCGAAATGAAAAGCGTAAAAATGCTCGTCTTTGTGTATAAAATCAGCACTCTTGATTTTTCCAATGCCTATGGGATTGCCTTCCACATATTTTTCTTCGTAAACCACTTTGAATTCATCACCTTTTTGGATGCGGTAGAAGTCGATCGTCCATGCATAAATTTCAGCTAAGGCCATTGCTAACTCAACACTTGCATCGCTTTCTAACAGGGTTTCATAGAGCGAAGATTTAATCGTTCCGAAAGCCACTTTCTCCCGAATCTCCACTTCCTTTTTTTCGGTGTAGATGTTGAATGTATCCCTCAAATCGAACACTACATAATTTACAGGGTCTTGCTCATAAATGAAAAATTGCGCCTTTTCCGTGGAATCCTTTGCATTGAGTATGCAATAATTTTTTCCAGCGCGTATTTTCCGAACGTCAAAGGTGTCTTTTGCCTTTTTTACCAAGCGATCAATTTCCGGGTATGACACATGATGTCTAAGCAAAATATCAGCTAAAAACTGGTTCTTTTTAATTGTTCCTTTGTGAATAATGAATGAATCAATCGCAAAGCCATATTCCTTTTTTAGCACATTGATTTCTTCTGAAATATTTTCAGACTCAATAACCGCAGGTTCTGTTTTTTGCTCTTGTTTTTTGGTGAGATAAAGGTTCAGGAATAGAATTGTGCCAACGGCTGTAAAGCCAAAGAGCGTGCGGTATTTTTTGATGAAGTTCATGTATTATTAACGTGCTTTTCCACCCATTTCTTGCCCCATTCTTCGATTTCTTTCGCGGTCCATAATTCAGGGTAAAAAACACGCTTTTGAAAGCGGGGAGGCAGGTACTTTTGCCAGTTGGTGCCGCCCGTAGCTGCAATGTCTTTCTCTTTCTGCTGCAAGTAACGCACAGCCGATTTGTAGTGCATGAGCGGCCAGTTCACATTCACGTTGGCATCCAATTCTCGTAAAGCGGAAATCAAACCCTCATTTTTTCGATCTTCTTCCGAAAGAGAAAGGTATTTCTTCCACAGGTTGATGTCTTTATACTTTTTTGCGAAGGCGATGAGATGGCTTGTATATTTTTTCTCAAATAGTTTTAATGTCAGCGTTTTTTTACCACTTGCCAATTCGGTAGCACCTTGCTTCCAATACGCGTACTCAAATAGTTCTTTGAGGGAGGGATTTTCCTGCTGATCGAATTTTTCCCGTGCATCTTTTGTGACCAATCGAATAAAATCAGTGCAACAAATTTCAATCATTCGGTATTGCGCAGATTGAAATCCACTACCGGGCAGCAATGCCATTCGAAACCGCAGAAACTGGTCTTTTTCCATGCCATCCACCATGATGTCGAACGACTTAGTTAGCGCTTCGAAGTAGCTGTTGATGCGTTTCACGTGCTCAGTGAAATAATTCACATTTAAATCTTCGTTCCAGCCCTTATCTTCGCCCGAAGTCAACACGTTGCGGCCGTTGTTGGTAATTTGCTTCAGTTCGTGCAGGGAGAGTTTGAAATACAATTCCGTTACTTGGTGATATATGATAAACACCATTTCATCGGGAAAATCAGTGAGTGGACTTTGCAGAGATAGCAACGTATCCACGTTGATGTAATCCCAGTAATTGGTGGGGTCAGAATAGAGCAGCCCATCAAGATACGATTTCATATCCTGTCCCATAGTGCCATACTTGGCTTCTAATTTTCTAATCCGCTCGGTTATTTCGGGGTCAAATTCCATCTAAAGAGATTTCACTCGAAAGTATTTCAATTTACAAGACATGAAAACGAAGAAAATCAGGAATTCTCAACAGGTGCGTGTGGAAATAGCTATTCTTCCAGTTTGGCAACTGGGTTGGAAAGGCCGGAATAGCTGGTCAAGTCCATCCGGATCGAACCTACCAAAACCTTAGCCTTGGCAAGAATGGGGATTTTATTTTTGTCGTTTGAAATCCATACCACCAAATTATCTTCATCATTAAAAACCCTTCCTTTCTGAACAATCGGAATGAACTTCAGGCAACTGTATGTGCCGGTTTCAACATCAATGGTGTCAAAACCGATAAATTTGATTTGCGCAGGCCACAACTCATCGTCCATAAAAGCAGTGATTGCAAAAGTGTCACCCGCAGAAATGTTGGTGAAATCAAAAGTGCGGGCACGGTAAAAAGCTGAAATCATGTCCTGTACATCAATAGGAGTTTCAAATTCTTTGCCTTTTCCGTTATTCACTTGATTTTTGTGTTGGTAAAAAGTATAATCTTGATTGATTATGAAACCGCCTTCATTTACTCGCCTGATAAATGCCCACGGAAAAAGCCCATCGGCATCAATATATGACTCGTAGCGGTCGCGCACTTTGAAAAACATATCGAAAAAGCGGTTGCTTTTGCCACTTCCAACTACATGATACACTTCCCTGCCGCCAATTTTTTTATCTTCTTTTTTTACTTCAATGCGTGCAGTGCCGGCATTTATTACTCCGTAATGCAAGCGGTATTCCAGCACTTCGCCTTTTTTGAA
>NVWW01000041.1 GCA_002746335.1 Flavobacteriales bacterium
GCTGATGCCGGTATTAACGAAATATCTTAAGCAAGGCAAAAAAGCGATATCCCGTAAAAAGAAAAAGCTAAAAACAACTGCTTCCTAGTTGATAGCAAGGATTCTTATTGTGAATCATAAAACCCTCAATCTTCTTGTTCCCTCTCCACTAGCGCTCGTCTGTGGCGAGAGCAAGGAACTTTGTTAATCCGCTGGATTTCATACATTTGAACATTAAACATATATTCGGATATTAGTGGCAATTTGAAAAAAACAGCAATGAAAATGATAACAATATTTACAGTTATAAGTTTGTTTCTGAATTCTTGCACTATGAAAAATGAACCAGTTTACACAAAACTGCAAACTGATATTTACGAAATAAACAATCAATTTTTCTACAGTGAAGAAGTCCATACCTATCTGATTGAATTAGATGATAAAGTTCTATTGTTTGATATACCGATATATTCAGAGGAAATTGAAAAATTCATACTTTCATTCAACAAACCTGCTTATGCAATTATTTCACACGGCTCTTGTGGAATAAAAGACGGAACTAAATGGCAAGAAAAAATCGGACTAAAAATTTATGCACATAAAAATGATGAAAATCATCCTTGGATAAGAATGAAACCCGATGTACTGTTCACAACTACCCCAAATTTTGCTGACAATATAGAAGTAATACATACGCCAGGACACAGTGCAGGGAGTATTTGTGTATTGGAAAAAAACTCAAAATCATTATTTTCAGGCGATACTTTTCATGGAAATGAAAATGGCGAAATAATAGATTTCACCCAGGAAAGCCAATCCGAATATGAGAATTTGAAGGACAGAATAAGTAGTTGTAAAAAATTACTGACATACGATTTTGTAAATGTATATCCATTTCACTACGAAATAATTAGAGAAGAGGGAAAAGAATCACTACGGAAGTTCTTGAAAGACAAATAAAAAAACAGCCACTAATACTGGTAGCTGATGCGCAACACGCGCAAAAAAACAGAGAAAAGTTTCAGGGTGTTAATCGAAAATAGCCTTCAGTTCGGTGGCATCGCTGGGCTTCATTTTCTTGGCAAGAATCAAGCTCAACTCACGTCTGCGTAATGCACCGTCAAAGCGTTTTTTCTCAATGTCGGTTTCGGGTACTAACTGCGGCACTTCAATGAGGCTGCCGTTTTGGTCAACCGCCACAAAGGTGTAAATCGCTTCGTTTGATTTCACTTTTTCACCTGTGCGGTGGTCTTCCACCCACACATCAATGTACACTTCCATGGAAGAAGTAAACGCGCGCGAAACCTTGGCTTCCAGCGTAACCACATCGGCCAGTTTAATCGGCTGGCTGAAACACACGTTGTTAACTGAAGCCGTTACACACACACGCCCACAGTGCCTTCCTGCGGCAATGGCAGCGGTGATGTCCATCCAGTGGAGCAATTGCCCGCCCATCAGGTTGCCGAGTAAATTCGTCTCATTGGGCAACACAATGTGTGTAGATATAGTGTATGATTCTTTTGCTGTTTTCGGTTGCATGATTGAAATTTTGGTTCAAAAATAAAACAAAAAAGGCGCTGCCGTAGCAACGCCTTTTGCACCATCTCGAAATCAAGAACTACTGCAGAATGATTTTTTCAGTATAAATGGCATTGCCCTGCATTACTTTCAAAAAATAAATGCCACTGGGCTGTTTGGAAATGTCAATTTCTGTGGACTGAATAACGCTTCCGGTTTGTTTGTAGATCACTTTTCCAAGCACATCGTAAATGGTTATCATCACCTTTGCTTTCTGTTGTACAAATCCGCTAATCGTAAACGTTCCCTTGTTGGGGTTTGGAAAAATGTTGAGGTTACTATTTTGCCACGATTCCCAAATTCCCGTAGCATCCGGAACCGTAATGGTAGCGGTTGAGATGCAGCCGTTAGCATCCGTGACGGTAACGGTGTAATCACCACCCGACAAGCCGTTGAGGTCTTCGGTAGTTCCTCCATTTGACCAAGAGTAACTGTAAGGAGATGTTCCGCCTGATACTGTCAAGTTAATGGCACCGTTGTTTCCTGTTGTTACTGTATCCACTGTGCTTGAAAGCGAAATGGCAGCCGGTTCGTTTACTGTTGCAGAACTAACTGTTTGGCATCCGTTGGAATCTGTTACGGTTACATCATAACTTCCTGCAGCAAGGCCCGTTGCCGTGGAATCGGTTTGCGGAATTGCAGTGCCCCAATCATAAGTATAAGGTCCTGTACCTCCTGATGCCGAAGCAGTAGCCGTTCCATCCGAGTTGCCATTGCAACTCACATCGGTAGATGATGTCGAAACTGTTGGGCCGCCCACATCTGATACTGCAACATTCCCTGTAGTCGTACAGCCGTTCAAGTCAGTTACGGTAACATTGTAACTGCCGGAAGAAAGCCCTGTTGCTGTTGAGTCAGTCTGAGTATTCAAATCGTCCCAAACATAACTATAAGGCGCAGTGCCACCTACTGCATTAGCAGTAGCCGTTCCGTCAGTATTTCCACAATTCGCATCAGTTGATGAAGTGCTGACAGAAAGTGCGTTTGCTGGTTCAGAAACAGTGACAGCATATTGCGCAGTACAACCTGTATTATCTGTAATGGTAACATTATAAGTTCCCGCAATAATACTTGTTGCACAAGAATCAATTTGCCCGTTGCTCCAAACAAAAGTGTAAGGTGAAACTCCGCCTGAGGGCGAAACGCAGGCCATCCCGTCACTGCCTCCGCTGCAATTTACATCGGTTGCCGATATGGATGCAGCGATAGCAGCGGATTCGTTGACTGTGGCAGAATCTATTGCCGTACAGCCATTTGCATCGGTCACGGTTACTACATAAATTCCTCCGGCAAGCCCGGTGGCATTGGCATCGGTTTGTGAGCCTGCATTGGCATCCCACAGATAGGAATAGGCCGTAGTTCCACCGGAAGCTGCTACTGTTGCAGACCCATCGTTACTGCCGTTGCAGCTTACATCACTGGAAGTGGTAGTTGTGCTCAGTGCACCGGATTCATTAACTATAGCAGAATCAATGGCTGTGCAGCCGTTGGCATCGGTAACTGTGATGCTGTATGTTCCCCCTGAAAGCCCGGTAGCAGTAGAATCGGTTTGTCCACCAGACCATGCATAAGTATAAGAAGGCGTTCCGCCTGAAGCAGTAACTATGGCGCTTCCGTCACTGCTGCCATTGCAACTCACGTCCGTTGCAGTCACAGTTAAACTCAATGCAGTCGGTTCATTGACATTGACAGAATCCGAAGTTGCGCATCCGTTTCCATCGGTCACGGTAACGCTGTAAGTGCCACTGGAAAGTCCGGTTGCTGTTGAATCGGTTTGTAATCCTGCTGAAGCATCCCATTGGTAGGAATAACCGGCTGTTCCTCCTGATACACTTACATTAGCTGAACCATTACCATTACCGTTACAGTTTACATCCGTAGTTGATAAGGTTAAACTCATTCCTRCAGGCTCGTTTAYAGCAACAACAGTATTAATAGTGCAGCTATTGGCATCGGTTACTGTAAYAACGTAGTTTCCRGCAACAAGCCCTGTAGCYGTGGCTGTTGTTTGAGAGCCRGCAGCGGCATCCCATTGATARGAATATGTTGTGGTACCTCCGGAAACRCTAATAACGGCTGAGCCATCRYTGCCGCCATTRCAGGTRACATCATTTGMRGATGAYGTTAAACCGAGARCGGCAGGYTCGGTAACCGTTGCAGAGGCAGAGCCCACACATCCGTTGGCATCGGTAACYGTTACGCTATAGGGTCCGGCTGCAAGCCCTGTAGCCGTGGCTGTTGTTTGCGAACCGGTRGCAGCATCCCATTGATAGGAATAGGCAGTTRTTCCTCCTATAACACTMACTGAAGCTGAACCGTCATTATTTCCATTACAGGTAACGTCAATGACAGAAGTAGTTAAACTCAAAACAGCCGGCTCATTCACGGTAGCCGTACCAATGGCAATGCATGTATTATTATCCGTTACGGTAACGGTGTATGTGTTTGCTATCAATCCCGTTGCCGTTGGCGTTGTCTGTCCGCCAGACCAATTGTAAGTGTATGGAGTTGTTCCTCCTGATGCATTAGCCGTGGCGGATCCATTGCTGTCCCCATTGCAACTAACATCTAATGAGGAGGTTGTTAAGCCCGGGCCTCCAATATTGCTAACGCCCACGACAGTTGTTGCCGTACATCCGTTGGCATCGGTAACGGTAACATTGTAGGCTCCGGCCGCAAGCCCTGTTGCCGTGGAATCGGTTTGTGAGCTGGCCGAAGCATCCCAAAGGTAAGTATAAGGCGTTATTCCATTGGATGGAGTTACCGTTGCCGTTCCGTTTGAGGTGATACAGGCAGTGGTTGTTGAACTTGTAGCCAGTGAAATAGCAACTGGTTCATTGATGGTAACCGAAGTATTGGAAGTACAACTATTAGCATCCGTAACAGTTACATTATAGGTTCCGGCTGCAAGCCCCGTGGCAGTAGAATCGGTTTGTGAACCGGCAGCGGCATCCCATAGATAGGAATAGGCCGTAGTACCGCCCGAAGGCGTAACTGTAGCAGAGCCGTCAGTTCCACCGTTACATGTTGCACCAGAAACGGAAGTAGTTAAGCTGAGCACTGTAGGCTCATTGACAGTACTACTATTTGAAGCGGTACATCCGTTGGCATCGGTAACGGTTACACTATATGTTCCTGCCGAAAGTCCGGTAGCTGTAGCTGTAATTTGTGAACCGGCCGAAGCATCCCACTGATAAGAGTAACTTGTTGTGCCTCCTGAGGCCGAAGCAGTGCCTGAACCATCGCTTAAACTATTACAGCTTGCGTCTGTGGATGAAGTAATTAAACTGAGAGCGGCAGCCGGTTCATTGACAATAACCGAAGTAGTTGCCGTACAACTATTGGCATCAGTAACGGTTACATTGTAAGTGCCTGCCAAAAGCCCGGTGGCTGTAATGGTAGTTTGCGAACCCGCAGCGGCATCCCATAGATAGGAATAGGGCGTGGTACCGCCCGATGCAGCAACCGTAGCTGAGCCGTCACTGCCTGCATTGCAATTTACATTCGAAACCGAAGTAGTTAAGCTGAGGGCGGCAGCAGGTTCATTAACCGTAACTGAGGTAGTTGCTGTACAGCTGTTTGCATCGGTTACCGTAACATTGTATGTCCCTGCCGAAAGTCCCGTGGCAGTAGAATCTGTTTGCGAACCGGCGGTGGCATCCCATAGATAGGAATATGTTGTAGTACCTCCTGAAGGTGTAGCTGTAGCCGTGCCATCATTGTCACCATTGCAATTCACATCTGAAGCAGATGTTGCTAAGTTAATGGCAGTCGGTTCATTTACAGTCACATTAGCAATTGCCGTACAGCCAATAGCATCAGTAACGGTAGCACTGTATATTCCGGCAGATAATGCTGTGGCCGTTGAGTCGGTTTGCGAACCGGCAGCCGCATCCCATTGGTAAGTRTAGGGAATCGTTCCTCCGGATGGGGTAACCGTAGCTGAACCATTGTTGCCGCCATTGCAGGTAACATCAACGGAATCTGTTGCTAAACTTATCCCAAAGGCAGGTTCGGTGATGGTAACAGTGGTGTCATCTGTACAACCGTTAACGTCTGTTACAGTAACTAAGTAAATCCCGACTGTAAGCCCCGTAGCAGTTTGTGTGATTTGAACGGGTATTGTGTTCCATTGATAGGTGTATGCGGTTGTCCCGCTCGAAACATAAACCGTAGCAGATCCATCATTGCCACCATTACAGGTAACATTTGTTGAGGTTAATGAATCAATTACCGGAGATTCAWAAACATTGATGGTGACAAAAGCCGTATCGCTGCCCCCGTCATTGTAAACCATTAACCGAACATAGTAAGTGCCCACAGCGTTGTAAGTGTGCGCAGGAGGGTTTTGTTGGGTGGAGAAAGTGCCATCATTGAAATCCCAAAGCCAAGATGTGGGTGCATTGGTGCTGTTATCGGAAAATGTGATGGTTAAAGAATCACAGCTCGAAGTTCCTCCTGAGGTTGTAATGGAAGCGGTTGGCGGAGTTACCGAGCAGTTAACCACTTCTGCAAAATCCCATTTTTGCATAGAGGCAGCACAGCCCGTATCTGCTGTTCCAACCAAAATATCATCCACATACAGCAAGTACATATCATTTGAATTATTTCTGAATGCAATGTAAACGGTCTGGCTGGCATATCCGGCAGCAGCTAAATCTACATTTCTCGGTGTGAAATACGTATTTTCAGCAGCGATGGAAAACAATGCTGGGTTTGCTAAAAAGTTAGCAATGGTTGGTGTTGAAGTCGAAATTCTCACTTCGTAACCATCGGAAAAAGTTGGATCAACCGCTCGCGCCTCCCACTGTAACATCGAGTTGGCATTTAGCGCTATGGCAGGAGTGATCAGCCAATCATCAGCAGTACCCGCAGGTGTATACCACGAGTTACTCATGGCTGCTCCTGCATTGGAAACCCAGGCAGTGGCATTTGTCCCATCAAAACCGAATTGAGTTACGCCTGCATTAGGCGTATTGCCATCATTGTCAATTAATGTAAAAGTACCCGGAATTCCTGCAGCGAAGTTTTCATAAAAAATGCTGTCGGCTGTGGTATAATTGAAATCAGAAGCCGTCATTTCCACATAATAAGACCCAGGGGTTGTGTAGGTGTGAGAAATGGTGTTGTTTTTGCCCGATGATGTAGTTGTTCCGTCTCCAAAATCCCAAGTATAGTCAAGCATTCCCGTGGGCGTTGCCGTGAAATTCACCGTTGAGTCCTTGCATACAGGATTGGTTTGGGTTTTGGTAAAATCCGGACTTGGCGTTGTCATAAAAGCATAAGGAATGATGTAGGTGTTGGTGTCTGCTTTTCCGCATGAATTGGCTGCGGAAATGGTTATCGTATCAGGTCCGGCAGCATAGTATATGCGAGCTAATATTCCCGGGTCAACAGTATCATTGTAGGTTACGCCATCAGCAAATGTGAAGCTAATGGAAGTGATAGAACTGTAATAAACGGAGTCAAAAAGAAAAACAGTGGTGGTATCGCAATTCACCGTTTGGGCATATGAAGTAATTCTAGGGTCTGGAGTGAACTGGCCCAAAGCAGGCACTATGTCCAAATCAAAATCTATAGAAGACAATGATTGGTAATCTATCAGTCCGAAATTAGTGGAGTTAACATAGTTGGAGGAGTCATTTTCGCCTTGCGGACCACATACAGTAGGTGTAGTATGGTCGCAGGAACTCATTAGTATCAACGTATCTGTTGCCTCTCCGGGGATAATCTCAACTCCGGCATGGAAGTTTGCTCCGGGAATAGTGATTGCACTGTCAAAGGGAAACCATATTTCTGCATAAAATTGATATCCTGGAAAACCAGCTGCTGTCGGGGATAATCCGTTTACACCACCAAGTGGGCCGCTGGCGATATCCGGAGCACCATTGTTATCTCCATAAATGCGAACATTGATTTTCATGTTGTCATTCGGGTCATTTAAAAAGCCCATGCCCAATCTAACACCTCCTACTTTTGTAGAACCGGGAGTAGGTGTATTAAACCGCTCATATAATCCGAGCGAATCAGTTGCAAAGGCGTTTAGTGTGGGACAGGGAACACCGGTAGCTCTATCATCAGGTCCAAATGAATAAATGGTAATGGATGGGGCAGGTGTTATCCACTGAAAATCAAGCGTATCGCAATCGCCAACAGGTCCTGCAACATTTATATAGGACGTTTTAATCATGGTATCTGTTCCATTGGCATTGGTGGCTATAAGCCGTACAGTGTAAGCTCCCGTATTACTGTAAGTCACTTGCAGTGGATTCTCAAGTGTTGAAGTGGCCGGAGTAACTCCGCCAACTCCTCCAACATCAAAATTCCATGCCCAGCTTGTTACAGTTGTTTTGCCGGCAGTAAGGTTGGTGAAATTCACTGTTGCAGGTGCAGGCCATGTGGTAGGGTTGCCGGAAAAATCTGCTACAGGAGGCAATGAGCCACAGGTAACCGCACCGTTGTTTACCCAGTTGCCTAAATAAGTATTAATCATGCAGTGCATTCTGCCTGCTTGCTGCGATGTAAATTGGGATGAACAAAATGAATATGACATGTGGTTATCAACAGGAGTATTGTTCCACTGAAAAGCATCGCAACCGTTTTTTGGGTCAGTAGGGTTCCCGCAGTTGTATGCATTGGTGGGATGCGGGTAGGTATCACTGCAAAAATCGCCATCTACATCACCAAAAGAAGGAGCACCGCTTGCTAAGCCCACTTCTTCGTAACATGCAGTGCAAACACCTACTTCATCTACACCGTGAAACGTGTGGTGCAGGCCAAAAGTGTGCCCCAATTCGTGGCCGAGCGTGTGGGTTCCAACCACTGAATTTCCACGAGCCATCAATACACCACCGCGGTAGCTGTATCCACCATAGGCAGAATATGGAAAATAGGCATAACCGCCAGCGTTAGGGTTGGTGATGTTATTCACCACATAAATGTTAATCACATTGGTAAAGTTGGCTCCATAAGTGGATTTCATGCCGTCTTCTTCATTACCTCCATCGAAATTGTAATATGTCCCGTTGTTTACAAAAATCACCGTGTCGAGGCAAAATTGAATTTTCCAGCCTAAAAAATCGTTGTTCAGTTCAGTCATCAGATTATTCACGCGATTCATATCAATATTGCTCGAGGGAGTTCCTGCATTATCGCGAATTACTGTCCACCTCAACTGCATGAATTTCACCGGGTCAGCACCTCCCGGAATATTAGCATCCCTGTTGATTGGATTGTCGCAGGAGACATTGGGTGGGCACGAACCGCTTTTCGGGTAACCCTGAACAACGGGAACAGGCGTTCCGCAAAGATTAGAACCGGCAGGATGTTTTGGTTTAATAAACTTGATTTTGTAACCGTCAACCGAAAGCAAATCGCCATCTTTATCGTAGGCCATTCCGTTTTGCTGATTGCCAGGTAAACTTTTAGTTGATGAATTTTGGGTTGTTTGCAGATGGATTAAATTGAGCGGACCACTGTTTACAGGATTCGATTTTGACGATTGGTCATTAAGTTTTGTAACATTTGTTTTGCCGGATTGCTGTGCTTGAATTGCTGTAATAGCTACTGATGCAATGCAGAAGACGAGTAGTTTTTTTATCATGGCTTTAGTTTTTTGCCCCGTAAAAATAGATTCTTCGAATTGCGCAGAATGACATTTCACTGGACGTTATTTACTGATTTGGGATGGCAAATTTACCAAAAGAGATTTCATCGCAAAAAATGCTTTTAATTGACGGCAAAGGTGAAAATGGTTGCTTAAAATTCATGTTTTATTCTGTTTGTTTCAAGAAATTTTATTTTGATTCTTGGTTTCCCAACTATTCAACTATGAATTTTCTATTTTTACCCCATGAACTACCCTCTTTATATCAAGGCAGTCCACATCATTTTTGTGGTTACCTGGTTTGCAGGGCTGTTTTATATTGTGCGGCTGTTTGTGTATCACACAGAAGCGGAAAAAAAAGAGGAAAACGAAAGGCGAATCCTACAAACGCAATACAAAATCATGGAAAAGCGGCTCTGGTACGGCATCACTTGGCCCTCCATGGTTTTAACAGTTTTGAGTGGGCTTTGGCTGGTTTACTATTTCAATTACTGGGCACAGCCATGGATGTTGTTGAAATTCGGGCTTGTTTTCGGGCTGATTTTGTACCACCTCCAATGCGGTAGAATTTTTAATCAGTTGCAAAAAGATGTAATAAAACACACTTCCTTCAAATTGCGGTTGTGGAACGAAATAGCAACAGTCTTTTTGGCAGCCATTGTTTTTGTGATTGTATTGAAATCCATGTTTGATTGGTTATGGGGACTTGCCAGTTTGCTTTTGCTGGCTGTTGCATTAACTGTTGCCGTGCGCATGTATAAATCAAAAAGAAAAAAGAACGAAAACAATTAAGCAGCTTTGCTTTTCAAGTATTTCCTTTCCATTTCTTTGAGCCATTTCACCGCTTCTTTTTCATCGTTAAATAATTTTATCGGGCGAGCGGGCTTGTTGAAATTGATGATAAAATTCACTATTATCCGGTGAGCAAGCGATTTCACTACTATTGCTTCGGCAAGTGTAGGCTCAGATGCTCTTTCACTGGAAGAAAACTCGCGCACTTCGGGTGTTATGGTGCCGCCTATGCCTGTGAGCACAAGTACCGGTTTTTTGCCTTCACCTGCAAGTTTTTTCACCACTTCAAATGTTTGAATTGAATCTTCCAATTCGACCTCTGCGTTGTCTTTCACCTGTACGCATATAATACCATCATTGCGTATCCACACAAAGGTTGTGGTGGTTTCTATCTTTTCTTTAGCAAGGTTCATTTGAGGTGTTTTTCACGATATTAAACAATGATGTATCAAAAATAGGATTTTTCCGTTATCAGTCCAATAACCGAACATCGAACTTAAATAACATCCGTATTTTTGCAGCGGTTATTAACAAGTGAAAACTAATATGGTGATAATAATTTTCATCGTACTCGGCATATTATTGTTGATTGATGTTTATGCATTCAAAGGCATTCGAATGTTGACCAACGACATTTCAAGCTCCAATGTGCGATATAGCATTCATCTGTTTTACTGGTTCATTACGATTTTTGCCTTTTCGGGAATTATTTATGCTTCGGGCAATGCCTCAATAATACGTTCGCCCAAGTACATGCCTTATTTTTTCAACTTCATTGGAATACTTACTTTGTTTATGGTTCCCAAGTTGGTGTTTGTTGTTTTTCATTTGATGGAAGACATCATTCATTTAGTAAAAATCATCGTCAACTATGCATACACGGGGAGTGATTATTCAGGCGAAAAAATCTCCCGGCACAATTTTTTGACCAAAATGGGCATTATAATAGCTGCCATTCCTTTTATTTCTATTGCATATGGTATTTTGCGGGGACGTTACAATTTTAGGGTGCTCCGTGAGACCCTCAGTTTTCCTAACTTACCCACTGCATTTGACGGATTGCGTATAGCGGTGATTTCTGACATTCACATCGGCAGTTTCGGAAAAAACCGGGCGCCCGTTGAAAAAGGCATAGAGATGGTGAATGCGCTAGAACCCGATGTGATTTTTTTCACAGGTGATTTGGTTAACAACATGACGGATGAAACTCATGGGTGGCTTGACACACTTAAAAATTTGAAAGCTAAAAAAGGGAAATATTCCGTTCTCGGTAACCACGATTATGGGGATTATATTCCATGGAAATCTCCACAAGCCAAAGAAGAAAACCTCAATCAATTAAAAGCATTTCACAGGGAAATAGACTTTCACCTGTTGCTAAATGACTCAGTTGAACTGGAGCAGGAAGGCGAAAAAATTGCATTGATTGGTGTGGAAAACTGGGGCGCAGGCCGGTTTTCAAAATATGGTGATTTGCAAAAAGCGATGAGAGGAGCAGGAGGCAAGCCCTTTAAAATATTGCTTTCGCACGACCCTTCGCACTGGGATGCGCAGGTTTTGGAAAAAACGGATATTGATTTGACTTTTTCGGGGCACACGCACGGTTTTCAATTTGGCATCGAAATTCCGTGGCTGAAGTGGAGTCCTGCACAAATCAAATACCCGCGCTGGGCAGGATTATATCAAGAAGGTAAGCAAAAGCTGTACGTAAACAGAGGTTTTGGGTTCATCGGATTCCCAGGCAGGGTGGGCATCCCGCCAGAAATTACATTGGTGGAATTAAAAGCGGCTTGAAAAAAAATTTTTTCAGTTAAAAAATACTTCATACTTTTGCACCCCGTTTTTCGGCTCGCATTCAGTGAATTAGAAAAATTTCTTTGCCAGTTAAATTTTTTTCGTAAATTCATCGTCCCATTATCAACTAATAACCAGGAAATAAAAAAAGTATGCGACAATTAAAAATCACCAAGCAACTTACCAACCGCGACAGTAAATCCATTGATAAATACCTCAGCGATGTTTCGAAAGAAAATATGGTTACCCCTGATGAAGAGGTACGACTCGCGGTGAAAATAAAGCAAGGAGACAATGTTGCTCTCAATAAATTAGTGAATGCCAACTTGCGTTTTGTCATTAGTGTGGCCAAACAATACCAAGGGCATGGCCTTACGTTGGAGGATTTGATTGCCGAAGGCAATATAGGGCTGATTACCGCAGCCAAAAGATTTGACGAAACCAAGGGCTTTAAATTCATTTCCTATGCTGTTTGGTGGATTAGGCAGAGCATTATGCAAGCGATTGCCGAAAATTCACGTGTAGTACGCCTTCCGTTAAATAAAGTGAGCGCCATACAAAAAATCGCACAGGCTTATTCCAAACTGGAGCAAAAGCACGAACGTGCTCCATCCAATCACGAAATCAGCGAAAAACTGGAAACCTCTTCAGACAGCGTGGCTGATTTGTTTACGTATTCGCAAAAACAAATTTCGATGGATGCTCCGTTGGTGGACGGTGAAGAAAATTCGCYGTTGAACGTGCTGGAAAACAGCAATTCCTCCAACCCACAAGACGGGTTGATTCGCGAATCACTGTGCAGAGATATTGATCGTGTGCTTGTTTCACTAAAGAGCCGTGAGGCCGAAGTTATTCGTCTTTCATTTGGTTTGAATTGTGAGCCGCCCATGACTTTGGARGAAATTGCCCACCAGCTTGGCCTAACCCGCGAACGCATCAGGCAAATAAGGGAAAAAGCACTCCGTGTTTTACGCAAAAAATCCAACTCGAAATTGCTGAAGCACTACCTTTAGAAAAATAGGAAATCAGAAACCCCTTTGCGATCCGTAAGGGGGTTTTTGTTTGCAATAATGACGAAAAACTAAGCTGAAAAACTAAGCATTTCACACAATTCCCTCACGCAGGCATCACCGCCTTTTCTGGAAAGAAGAATTGCTGCTGTATTTTTAATTTCTTCKAYAGCATCAGYGGGGCAGGCTGCYAATCCAACYGTTTTCATAATTTCCAAATCATTCAAGTCATCGCCAATGCAGACCACTTGCTCAAAAGGAACCTTCAAGTCATCGCACCATTTTTTCAGGATATTGATTTTGGGTTCCCTACCCACATAAACGTGTGAAGCGCCCAATAAGCCAGCTCTTCTTTGAATGAGCTTTTCGTTAAACCCAGAGCTTAAAAAAGCAACCAAAATTCCTTTGCTGGTGAGGCTTTTAATCGCAATCCCATCTTTGGTGTTGAATTTTTTGAACTCATCCCCACTTTCTGTATAGTACATGCCTCCATCAGTCATTACACCATCTACATCAAGCACCAAAAAGCGGAATTTTCTTTCAGCAACGATTTTCTCAATGGCCCGCATGTCGGTCTTTATCAACCGGTCAATTGTGGTTTGAAAAATTTCAGCAAGACCTATTAACTCCTTCACTGTTGGTTCGGCACTTCCTTCCGTCAATTGAGCTATTCTGCTCACAGCAATTTCACTTTGAGCTTCAAGCGCCTGTGGATGAGCTTTCGCTAAAACATTCAGGTTGGATGAGAAGTAATTCATGTTAAATGATTTTCCTGCCTGCTGCCTGCGCAATCGGAGTTAATGTTTTGTACAGCTCTCTGAATTCATCGTGGTTGAGTTGTTGCGAGGCATCTGACTTAGCTACCTTCGGTTCGGGATGTACTTCAATCAGYARCCCGTCAACRCCCAGCGCTACGCATGCCCTTGCCAAATCAGGAACGCCATAGGCATAKCCWATCGCATGGCTGGGGTCTAAAATAATGGGAAGATTACAATGCTCTTTGAGGTAGGCGACCCCGCATAAATCAAGCGTAAATCGCGTTTTTGTTTCAAAAGTTCGGATTCCTCTTTCGCAAAGGATAACCTGATCATTACCTCCCGAAAGAATAAATTCTGCGGCCTGTACAAACTCCTGCAAAGTGGTGCCAAAACCCCTTTTGAGTAAAATRGGTTTACGCGCTTTTCCRCATCTGCGCAAAATGCCGTGGTCATACATGGATTTCGCMCCTATTTGCACAATGTCTGCGTATTCAATCACTTCGTCAATATGGGTGGAGTCGCGAACTTCGGTGATGATGTTCAGTCCGAATTTCATTCGCATTTTATCCAGCAATTTCAACCCTTCGACCCCCATTCCCTGAAAGCTATAAGGCGAAGTGCGCGGTTTGTAACATCCAGCTCGAAGTGTGGTTATTCCCAGTTCAACCATCAAATCAGCGCTGTGTGTTATTTGCTCTTCTGATTCTACTGAGCACGGGCCGCCAATTACAACTGTATGGCCCGTGGAGCCACCAATTTTGACCCCTTTTCCTAAAGTGATTTCACGGACTTCGTTTTTGTATTTGTAGCTGGAGAGTTGCATGTCAGTGTCCATCACAAAAAACTCCTCTATTTTCTCGCTATACTCATCTTCAATTGATTTTAATGAAGAAGAAGTTACCAAAATGTGCTTGGTGCCATTGGCAATATGAATGGCTTTTAATGATTTGGCAATGGCTTTTGCCTCATGCTCTTCGATGCTTTCTTTGAGGTGGATAATCATAATTCTCCTTTTATCAAATTAAAGAATGTGAGTGCACCCATCACTTTTTGCTCGCGATTTATAACCGGTAAGTAAGAAATGGGAAAACGCTGCTGTTTAATTAAATTAAGCATTTCCTTCACAGTCATGTCATCAAAAACAGTAACAGGTGTGGAGTTGATGATTTCATTGGTATCCATGTTGTTCAAGTTGTCGATGTGCTTCAATAACCCCTTGCGAATATCCGCATTCGTAATGATTCCTTCCAATGTTTTGTCTTCATCTTCTAAGATTGTAAACCCGAGGTTTCCGGTTTCTATAGACAGGAGAATGTCTGTGAAAGAACGTTGSGAATGGTCTAAAATTGGGGATTCTRCCCGTTGKCGCATGAAATCCCTCACTTTAAAATGAGATTGTATTTCRTTCGTTTTTAGGTTAACCAATGCGGTGCCGATATGCGATTCATTGAACAAATACGAACCGCAAACGGCCACATCTACTCCCATATTTCTCAAAATAAAAGATACTTCGGCATTTACTCCCCCATCAACATGGATACGCTTTTCTGGGTATTTGCTCCTGAATCTCCTTATTTTCTCAAAATTTTCCTTAGCGAATATTCCTCCGCTTTCTCCCGGAGTAGTAGCCATAATGAGCATAAAGTCAAAGCGGGCTGCATAATCATCAAACACATCAACAGAAGTTTCAGAAGTAATCGCAAGCCCTAACTTGGATTGAGTGGAGTCAGGAACGGCTATAGGTTTTGGAAGATTTTCATATTGAAAAGTTACATACTCAACTCCTGCCTTTTCGATGTGTTCAAAATATTTTTCGGGTTCAGCAGAAATGATGTGCAGGTCAATGGGCGTACTGCTGTGTTTTCTTATTTCAGCAATGTCGTCAAAAACGGCAGGGTTGTCGTTGCAATCAATGTGAAACAAATCAATTTGATGGTTGTCTAACTCTCCAATAACGTCTGAAATGGATTTGTTTTCCTGAGAATATATGGATGCGGAAATTTTCATAAACGGGAAGCAAAAGTAATGAACTTGGAGATAAAGTGAGAACGTTGTAGAAAGTCAGTTCTCAAATCATTTTACCAGCAGCCACGCCTCAGGATTCACTTTTGATTGGAGCGATGCGAGCGCTTCTCTCATCTCTCCACGCGAAGAATAGCTTTGGACGCTGACACGGTAAAGCCCTTTGTAGATGTCAATAATATGCGCTTCAAAACCCTGTTGTTGTAATTTATTTACAAACCGTTCGGCATTCTCAAAGTATTGAAAACAACCCCCAATCACGTGAAATCGAAACGCCTTTTTGGGCTTTTTTCTTGCTACAAAAGTGTTGTCGGGTTTTGATGCTTTCAGCCGTACCACTATTTGTTTTGTTTCAGAGAATTCAGGATCATTCCTTTCGAAAAATGACAACTTTACCGAAGTGGCCGTATCGCTTATAGCCGCAAGCAAATTGGTTTCTGGTGAATAGATTGTGATGGGTTTAAACTTGAGTGGCGGCTTATACACGACACAAATTTTTTCAGTGAGGGGGTTGAGATTGGCATAAGTGAATTTACCTGTTGTGAATAGCTGATAATTGAAGGCCAGCCAAGCGATGTAAGCAACAAAAGGCAAAGAAACGGCCGCGGCCAGATAGGGCATGATTTTGAGCGGACGCTTTCCCCGATCCAGCGGAATTGGTGGTCGGTCTTTCAGTTGTGTCGATATATCGGGACTAATTTTCTGACGAATGGTCTTTTCCACTTTTTGCTCAACTGTTTCGCGTACCACGAGGTGGGCAAACAATGTTGAAAACCCGAAAGCATCCAATGAGTAATTAACAGCGTTATCTGGCTCAAAACGGATGTTTTGCGCAGCATCCTGATAAAGTGTTCCCACTTTCTCAAGCTCAACTTTTTGCCCCGCCTTGAGCCTGTTTTTTAAATCGAGCGCTTGCTGGGCGACAAAAGCGTTGGCTTCCTCAAACGACTTGTCTTCGCTTATGGAAATGTGGTTAGCGAGCAGCCCATCATTATTCGTAAGATTTTTGTTGAACGAAATTTCTTTCGAGGGAGGAGAAAATTTGTTTTGGATGCGGTCAACCTTTGCTGAAGCATAGTTGCCCACAAACCCACCAAACTGCGGAATAATGACGCAATCGTGCTCGTAAAGTAATTCGCTGATATATCGCCCAATTTGCATGCAAAAACAAGTTGCGCTAAAGTATCAAATTATCTAATTGAAAATCAGGTGGCAGCCGTTGAATTTTAAACGGGGTTATCAACTATGGAAGCCTATGAAACACGAATCAATTTCGAGTTTTCGAATTAACAGATGGGCGTATTCGTAAATTCGTTATTCGATGATAAATTTGTCGCCCAATTTCTCCAAATCCTCTGGCGTATCAACCGAATCCGATTCGTAATCGGTAATTTTAATCTTGATTTTGTAGCCATTTTCAATCCACCGTAACTGTTCAAGCGACTCGGTAATTTCCAATGGCGACTGTAGAAGCTTTGTGATTTCCAACAGTGTTTTTATGCGGTAGGCATAAATACCGATGTGCTTATAATAAGGATGGGTTTTCAGCCAATCGCTTTGTTTTCCCACGCCTTGCTCCCTGCAAAACGGAATAGCTGAGCGGCTGAAATAAATTGCTTCGGAAAAAGCGTTGCTCACCACCTTCATTTTGTTCGGATTGCTCAAATCATCTGGGTTGTCAATCTT
The DNA here is from genome assembly GCA_002746335.1 of Flavobacteriales bacterium. Lineage (GTDB taxonomy): Bacteria > Bacteroidota > Bacteroidia > Flavobacteriales_H. The sequence goes on from NVWW01000041.1 coordinate 17,226, forward strand.
TTTCACCAACGTGGCGATGTGACAATCTTGATCGGTAAAGCAAGAAATCAAATGGTCAATTTGGGCGGGATTGATGAATGGCTCATCACCCTGAATGTTCACTGCTACATCATAATCGTGATAATGTTTTCCGGCAACCTCTGCGCACCGGTCGGTACCGCTTTGGTGGGCAGAAGAGGTCATTACCGCCTCCCCTCCAAAGCCATTGACATGACTTTCGATGCGTTCATCATCAGTAGCGACAATTACAATTGACAAACTCGCTGCTTTTTTAGCCTGCTCGTAAACCCGTTGAATCATGCTTTTGCCGTCAATTTCAACCAACGGCTTTCCCGGAAAACGGGAAGACGCATAACGTGCGGGGATGATGCCAACTGCTTTCATTCGACAAGCAAAGATAAAAAAAGCACCACCGCAACCTTCCGATATGGGAAGAGCGAAATTAAAACGGGCAGAAAAACCTGATTATATTTGCCAGCTATGCAAAAAACCTTTCTGTCTGTTCTTTTGTTTGCGGTAATTGTGTCTGCTTTTCCTCAAAATGATTCCCTCACCATTCTCACCTGGAACATTTACATGCGCCCGCGGCAAGTTTTCTGGAATCAACAAGTGAAAAGGGCAAAGGGCATTGTTGAGGTATTGAAAAATGAGAATATTGATGTAATTGTGTTTCAGGAAGCGTTTGACCCCAAGGCCAGAAGAAAATTAAAGAAAGAACTTTCTGAAATGTACCCTCACCAATTCGGGCCAGGCAATAGGGGTATGGTACGCATCAACAGCGGGATATGGGTATTAAGCAAATATCCTCTGCTGCAAACTAAACAAATGGTTTACAGCGATTGCGGTAGAGAGGATTGTATTGCAAAGAAAAGCGCTATGTTCTCCGAAATTGATTTCAACGGAAAGAAAGTGCAAGTTATTGGCACGCACTTGCAGGCCATCAGTGGAGAGAAATACGACAACATCCGCGCAAACCAAATGAAAATGATGGCGGAACTGGGCAATGAATTTTTTAACGAAAGCATCCCCCAGATTTTTACTGGCGATATGAATACCGCCACTGCGGATACCGCGAAATACCGGAACATGCTCCGTATTTTAAATGCGAAAGATGGAATGCCGCAAGGCAATATACAGCACAGCTTGCGCGGGCAGGAAAATGACATCAGCCGTAAACCGGTGAATTATGGCCCCAAACTCATTGATTTTGTTTTTCTGAAACCGAATAAAAGTAGTGCGAAAGTGATATCACGCGAAGTAATGCGTTACCGATATGAAATGAAAAAAGGACGTTCAGATTTGAGCGATCATTATGCGGTAAAGGCAGTTTTATTTCTCGAATGACTGTGTGCCACCTGATGGTTTCAAAATGCGTCCAATAAAAGTAGAATCTTGCGAAAAATGGATGCTCAGATTACTGTTAAAGTTTAAAAATTCATTGTGAACTGCAGTGCAAACGTGCGTGGTGATTCAATGGTGAGCGGGCGAACCATGTACTCGCGGTTGAGCAGATTGTTGATGATAAGCGCCACTTTCACGTTGTCGTTTGCCCTGTAAGAGGCGCGCAGATCAAACACGTAATCGCCCTTACCATCATGCTCTTCTCTGTACTTTTTTATTCCTGTAGGCAAGGTGCCCTGAAGCGGTTCCCCGCTATTTTCATCGAGGTCAATAAATACCTTGTCAACGTTTTTCATGTAACTGAGAAACCTGTAGCTCACACCAAGAGAATATTTTTTGTAGCTGAATTCTACATCTGCTTTAATCATGTGTTCAAAGCGGTATTTGAGAATGCCTGATGTGTCTTGGCTTGAGTTCTTATAAGTAACTGGATTTGTAGTGCCGCTATTAACGACTTCCCCTGTAAAGGTATTAAGGAAAAAAATACTGTCATTGCTTACGGTGTCCAAAGGCGTAAGTGCAACAGGGTTTATGAAGGTATATCCAGTTAAAATATTGACTTCAATCGGCCCGAGTTTGCCCTGCCCTACAAGTGAGATATCCACTCCTTCAATGCGTGCTCGGCCTGTATTAATGGATTTAAAGCCAAGGTTCTGTGAAATAGTTCCCTGAGTGCCCCAAAATCCGAAATTAAACTCAACAGCATCTTCCACTTCCTGCCTGAAAGCAGCTACATCTAAATAGCCCATAAAATCCAGAATTTTGAAGCCTTGCTTGATGCCTACTTCGGCATTCCAGCTTTTTTCAGGCTTCAAGGTTGGATTGGGGAAAATGTTCATTGCGCCCACGCTCGTAAGGATATAACGTTCAGCAATAGTGGGCACTCTGAAGCCTTGACCCCACGACCCCCGCAAATAAGTAGCTTTGAGCACTCTGCCGCTCATGCCAAAACGAAAAACGGGCTGTGCATCTTCAATCTCATTGACCACAAACCGTTCGTAACGCGCGCCTCCGGAAATGGTTAGCCGCTCCCAGAATTTCTTGTCTAATTGCACGTAGGCGGCATTGTTCATCGCTGAACTTATCCCTGTGCTGTCTTCATTGCCTTCATAGAGTTCCGCCTCGCTTTCAGCGAAAGTGTTTACCACACCAACCGTCACGTTAAAGTCCTTTATGTTTTGAAACTTTTTGGCATATTGCAGTTCAGTGTAATAGAATACAGACTTATTAGCCTGGTTGTTGTTGTTGTTGTTGTCTTCGTAATATAGGCGTGTTCTTACCATTACCCGGTCGCCTTGCTTGCTGTAATAATTAAGGAATGGGTCAACGTTGTAATTGGTGGCGAGGGTACGGGTAATGGCTCCGGGAAATGAACGGTACATACCCGTGTCGGCATCGAGCATAATTAACGCTCCGGACGATTCTGAATACATGCCATTGAAGTTCATCCCAAAACTCAACCCTTCAATGTTTTTGGGGCGGTAGCGGAGGTTGACATTTGCCCTGGCGCGTTTTTCAAATTCACCCTCGTTGGTTGCAATGTGACGGTAAAGTGTGTCGCTGCCTGTACCACTTACTATTATAGTATCTTTCAATGTGGGATGAATCAGGGTGATTGTTGAGCCGGGTTTCTTTACCACAACATCTTCAGGAGCAGGGCCAATGTATCCTTGATCCTTAAAAACGTTTCCACCTATCACTAAATCGAGATTGCCGATTTTTCGGGAGTGAAAGAAATTCATGCCCGTATAAATGGGATTGCTTTTGCCCCAATAAATAGCGTTCTTTCTTGTGGGGTTGTCATAAATACCGGTGTTCACATTCACTTTTGTAATGGGTTTATCTTTCGGGTAAGCCGTGCGGATGTTAATCACTCCACTCAAAGCGGCTGAACCGTAAAGCACTGAGGAGGCGCCCTTTAAAATCTCAATTTGCTCGAGATTTTCGATAGGAAGAAAGCTCCATTTCGGTCTGCCGGCATCCCCGTTAAGGGCAGGTAAATCATCTACCAAAATTTGCACACGGCTACCCGCGCCAAAGCTGTAACCACTGCCCCCACGGATTTGCGGCTCGCTGTCCACTATTTGCACCCCGGGCACTTGATTCACAACTGTTTCCATATTGGTAGTGGCTTTGTTTTCTACCAATGATGGTTTGATGACTTCCATTGAAACTGTAACATCTTCAATCCTCTGCTCGAATTTGCCAGCCGAAACCACCACTACTTGCAGTTCGGTAATAGTTTCTTCGAGGACAACATTAATGGTGATTTCCTGCCCCTCCTGCACATCCACTGTTTTGGTTTGTGGGGTGTAGCCGATAAAGCGGTACAAAATAGTATGCTGCCCAGGCAATACCTTCAATTCGTAATTGCCGTTGAAATCAGAGGCGACTCCGGTATTATCTTCGAGCACTACATTTACTCCTATGAGCGTTTCTTTGGTGCCGCCATCAATAATGTTTCCCTTTATCGTGGCCATTTCTTGAGCTAAAATCAATGACGGAAACAATAGCATCACAATCATGCAAGAAAGAAAAAGCGTTCTCATCAGAATTGGTTTTGGGTTATCTTTGCTTTATTAAAGCTACAATGTTACAAAATAGATTGAAAAAAAAGGCAAGTGTTCGATGAACAATTGAAATATAAGGTCGGAATAACGCTTATTGAAGGCATAGGCGATATGCGCGCCAAAAAATTAATTGCTTATTGTGGTGGTGCTGAGGCAGTTTTCAAAGAAAAGAAAAGTGCGCTGCAAAAAATTCCCGACATCGGAAAAGCTTTGGCCGAAGTAGTGGTTGCTCAAGATGTTTTGTCGCAAGCGGAAGAAGAAATCGAATTCATCGAAAAAAACAGCATCACTCCTTTATTTTATTTGGATAAAGGTTATCCCATCCGCTTAAAGCACTGTGACGACAGTCCGGTAATGCTTTATGCAAAAGGAAACATGAATTTAAATGCTGAAAAAGTCGTAAGCATTGTCGGCACACGAAATGCCACCAATTATGGCAAAAAAATATGTGAAAAATTGGTGGAAGAATTGGCTCGACACAACGTGCTTATTATTAGCGGATTGGCCTACGGGATTGACATTTTATCCCATAAGGCAGCATTGAAAAACAACTTGCAAACCGTTGCTGTACTGGGCCATGGATTAGACAAAATTTACCCGCAGCAGCATCGTTCTACATCTGCAAAAATGTTGGGAAATGGCGGCTTAGTAACCGATTTTCTTCCAAATACCAAACCCGACAGGGAGAACTTTCCTAAGCGCAACCGTATTGTCGCGGGGCTTGCTGATGCGGTGATTGTCATTGAATCCGCAGCCTCTGGTGGTTCGCTCATTACTGCCGAAATTGCCAATTCATACAATAGAGATGTATTTGCTGTGCCCGGTAAAATTGGCGACAATTACTCGGAGGGGTGTAACTGGCTCATTAAAATCAACAAGGCCGCATTACTCGAATCGGCAAAAGATATCCAGTACCTGATGGGCTGGGAAAAGCAGGGCAAAAAATCCGTCCAAAAAAAATTATTTGTTGATTTAAACAGCGAAGAAGAATTACTTGTCAAGCTATTGAAACAAAACGGTGAAATCCCCATTGACCGCATTTGTCTGCAAACCGACATGCCCATGAGTAAAACATCTTCTGTCTTGCTCAAGCTTGAATTCAAAGGCGTGGTACGTTCGCTGCCGGGCAAGGTCTATGCATTAAATTAATAACAAAACAATAAAATCATATTGAAATAATATCTCTACTTTTGCACCCGTTTTCAAAACCTCAAATTATGGCAACAAAAACGGCAGAAACTAAGATGACCGTAAAAGGAAGCAACGGAGCAGCAAAAATGAACAATCCCAAAGAAAGGGTTGAAAAATTCATGGAAAAGGTGCGGGCAAAAAACTCGCATGAGCCCGAATTCCAGCAAGCGGTGGAAGAAGTGGCTGAATCCGTCCTGCCTTTTCTCGATAAGAATGTTAAATACAAAAAAGCACGCATACTCGAACGTATTTGCGAGCCGGAAAGGGTATTGATGTTTCGTGTGCCGTGGGTAACCGACAAGGGTGAATATCAGATAAACCGCGGCTTCCGCATTGAAATGAACAGCGCCATTGGCCCTTATAAGGGCGGGCTCCGGTTTCATCCCAGCGTAAATCTCAGCGTATTGAAATTCCTTGCTTTTGAACAAGTTTTCAAAAACAGTTTGACCACACTGCCACTTGGTGGTGGAAAAGGCGGAAGCGATTTCAATCCCAAAGGAAAATCTGACAACGAAGTGATGCGTTTTTGCCAGAGTTTTATGACGGAGCTATCTCGCCACATTGGTCCTGATACTGATGTGCCTGCCGGAGATATTGGCGTTGGCGGGCGTGAAATTGGCTACCTTTTCGGTCAGTATAAACGACTGAAAAATGAATTCACCGGAGTGCTCACTGGTAAAGGGTTTGAATATGGCGGTTCACTTATCCGGCCCGAAGCAACTGGCTACGGTGCCGTTTATTTTACCGAAGAAATGCTCTCCTTGCGTGGGCAATCCATTGAAGGGAAAACTGTAGTCATTTCCGGATCGGGCAATGTAGCACAGTATGCCGCAGAAAAGGTTTATCAATTAGGAGGAAAAGTAGTAACCATGTCTGATTCCGGTGGGTATATTCACGACCCGAATGGCATTACTCCGAGAAAGCTCGATTTCATCAAAAAACTGAAAAATGTGAAAAGAGGTCGCATCAAGGAATTTGCTACTAACTACAAGTTTCAATGTGATTATCATGACGGGAAAACCCCGTGGGATATACCTTGCGATATTGCTATTCCGTGTGCTACGCAAAATGAATTGGGCGAAGAAGATGCAAAAACGCTGGTTAACAACAACTGCAAAGTAGTAAGCGAGGGTGCCAACATGCCTTGCACCCCTGAAGCTGTAGAAGTGTTCCATAAACACAAAATATTTTTTGCGCCCGGGAAAGCTGCGAATGCAGGTGGCGTTGCTGTCTCAGGGTTGGAAATGAGCCAGAATTCCATGCGTTACCAGTGGACACGGGAAGAAGTGGACAAAAAACTCCGCGATATTATGACCAATATCCACCGTTCATGCGTGAAATACGGGAGTGAAAATGGCTACACCAATTATGCGAAAGGAGCGAACATCGCTGGTTTTGTAAAAGTAGCAGAAGCGATGCTTGCACAAGGTCATGTATGATTTGCAATTTTAAGACTTACGAATTACAATTTGAAAAGACATTATATAATGAAACGCCAATTCTGTAAAGAATTGGCGTTTTTATTTTAAGATTAACAAATCACAAAACAATGTACGGAGCCATTAAAAATTTCCTTCAGAAGGAATTGCAATCTATTGATGAAGCGGGACTGTACAAGCGCGAGCGCATCATCACCTCCCCGCAGGGCGCAGAAGTAAAAGTGGAATCGGGCGAAGATGTGGTTATCATGTGTGCTAACAATTACCTTGGACTCTCTTCACATCCTAAAGTGATTGAAGCCGCTAAAAACACGCTCGACACACACGGCTATGGAATGTCATCCGTGCGATTCATCTGCGGAACGCAAGACATTCACAGGGAATTGGAGCAAAAAATTGCTGACTTTCTCGAAACAGAAGACACCATTCTTTATGCCGCTTGTTTCGATGCCAATGGAGGAGTGTTTGAGCCGTTACTCAGCGCTGAAGATGCGATTATTTCCGATGCATTAAACCACGCATCAATCATTGACGGAGTTCGACTATGCAAAGCCGTCCGCTACCGCTACATCCACAGCGACATGAATGATTTGGAAGAAAAACTGAAAGATTCACAAACACAACGACACCGCATTATTGTTACCGATGGTGTTTTTTCCATGGATGGAGACATTGCCAAATTAGATCAAATTTGTGATTTGGCAGAAAAATACCATGCACTCGTGATGGTTGATGACAGCCACGCCTCRGGGTTTATCGGAAAAACAGGCCGTGGAACACACGAGCATTGYGGRGCAATGGGTAGAGTGGACATCATTACCAGCACGCTTGGCAAAGCGCTYGGTGGCGCAGTGGGAGGCTTYACTTCRGGCAGAAAAGAAATCATTGATATGTTAAGRCAGCGCTCGCGCCCYTATCTTTTTTCCAAYTCATTGKCACCGTCTATTGTTGGGGCAGCYATTCAAGTATTCGATTTGCTGAGTTCAACTACCGAATTGCGWGATAAGTTAGAAAACAACACCAATTATTTCAAAGATAATATTCAGAAATTGGGGTTTGACATCAAGCCAACGCAATCACCCATTATTCCCATCATGCTTTACGATGCTGCATTATCGCAAAAATTTGCTGATAAATTGCTGGAATACGGAGTGTATGCAATCGGGTTCTTTTATCCTGTTGTTCCCAAAGGAGAAGCACGAATTCGTGTTCAGATTTCAGCAGCGCACGAAAACCACCACTTAGACAAGGCCTTAAGCGCTTTTGAAAAAACAGGAAAAGAATTGGGGGTGATATGATTTTTCCGTCCAATTAAAATTTGTTGTATTTAAAATTAGTATTAACTTTGCACCCCCTTATTTGAAGGGGTTTATTTTTGAGCTTAATTTTAAAAAATCCAAAAGTGGATAAGACAAGTTATAAAACAGTTTCAGCCAACAAAGCAACCGTGAATAAAAAGTGGCTGCTGGTTAATGCTGAAGAAGAAGTGCTTGGGCGGTTGGCTTCTCGAGTTGCCAAAATGTTGCGAGGCAAGCACAAAACCAATTTCACTCCGCATGTTGATTGTGGGGATAACATCGTTGTTGTAAACGCAGAAAAAATCCACCTTACAGGGAATAAATTCGAATCAAAAAAATACATCCGACACACCGGCTATCCAGGGGGACAGCGCGAAACCTCTATATCAGAGCTTTTGGCAAAAAAACCGACCGCTGTGATAGAAAAGGCCGTAAAAGGCATGTTGCCGAAAAATCGCTTGGGCAGCGAGTTGTTTCGAAACCTCTACGTATATGCGGGCAACGAACATCCGCATGAAGCACAAAAACCAACAGCAATAAAGCTTAACGAAATCAAGTGAGCATGGAAGACATCAACACCATTGGAAGAAGAAAAACTTCAGTTGCACGTATCTACATTTCAAAAGGTAAGGGCAAAATCACCGTTAACAAAAAGGATTACCAGCAATATTTTCCCGCCATGGAACTTCAAATCAAAGTCGGCCAGCCATTTGAGGTTACCGGCACAACAGGCAAGTTTGATGTGAGAGCGAATATAAACGGTGGTGGGTTTAAAGGGCAAGCCGAGGCACTGCAACTGGCCATTGCTCGGGCGCTCTGTAAAATTAACGAAGAACACCGTCCATTGCTGAGAGCTCAAGCGCTGTTAACCCGTGATCCACGAATGGTAGAGCGGAAAAAATTCGGCCAGCCAAAAGCGCGAAAAAAATTCCAATACAGTAAACGTTAATTATCAACTTATTTAAAATTAAAGGATAACGAACACTATATGTCAAGAATAACACACGAAGAACTACTCGAAGCAGGCGTTCATTTCGGACACTTGAAGCGGAAATGGAATCCCAGCATGGCGCCTTACATTTTTATGGAAAAAAATGGCATCCACATTATTGATTTGCACAAAACTGCTGTCAAAATAGAAGAATCGGCCAATGCCATGAAACAAATTGCCAAATCAGGCAAAAAAATTCTTTTTGTAGCCACCAAAAAGCAAGCAAAGGGAATAGTAGAACAAAAGGTGAAAAACATCAACATGCCGTATGTGACAGAACGTTGGATGGGTGGCATGCTCACCAATTTCGCCACCATCAGAAAGGCCGTTAGGAAAATGTCAACCATTGATAAAATGAAAACAGACGGCACTTTCGAAACTATGTCAAAAAAAGAGCGACTGATGGTACTACGTAAGCGCGAAAAACTCGAAAGAGACCTTGGTAGCATGGCCGATCTTACTCGGCTACCTGCAGCCCTTTTTGTGGTTGATATCATGAGCGAGCACATTGCCGTGGCGGAAGCGCGCAAGCTCAACATTCCCATTTTCGGCATTGTAGATACAAACTCAGACCCCAAGTTAGTGGATTTTCCCATTCCCGCTAATGATGATGCCTCAAAATCCATTGAAGTAATTGTTGACGTCCTCGCAAAAGCCGTGCAGGAAGGGTTGGAAGAAAGAAGAAAAGACCGCGAAAAACAAGTAGAGGAAGCCAAAAAGAAAGAAGAACAAGCTAAAGCTAAAGCTGCTGAAGAAAAAGAAAAAGAAGAAGCTAAAGCAGCAGCTAAAGAAGAAAAAGAAGCAAAAGCCCCTGAGGAAGAAAAAACAGCAACTAATAAGCCTGCCACTAAAAAGGCGAGTGCTGCTAAAGCAACAGCGAACAAAAAACCAAAGGAAAAAGAACCCGCTGAAGCGTAAATCTAACCAATTAATTTCTTGAAAAATGGCAACAATTACCGCTGCTGATGTAAACACACTGAGAAAGCAGACCGGATCAGGAATGATGGACTGCAAAAATGCCCTTGTAGAAGCCGATGGCGATTTCGAAAAGGCTGTTGAGGCCCTCCGCAAAAAAGGCCAAAAAGTAGCGGCCAAGCGTGGCGACAAAGATGCCAACGAAGGGTTAGTAATTGCCAAAGCGGCCAATGGTGGTAAAAAAGGTGTAATCATCACCCTCAATTGTGAAACCGATTTTGTGGCAAAAAATGATAATTTCGGTTTATTGGCAAATAAAATTGTAGAAATTGCTATTCAGCACGCCCCATCATCTTTGGATAATTTGAAAACCCTTCCTTTCGAAGGAAACGGCCAAACCATCAGTGAAAAAATCATTGAAGAAGTGGGGAAAATAGGCGAAAAAATCGAACTATCGGCTTACGAAATAGTTGAAGGCGAAACCGTATTTGCCTACAACCACCCTGGCAACAAAGTGGCTTCGGTAGTAGGGCTGAACAAAAGTGGAACAGAAGAATTGGCAAAAGATGTGGCCATGCAAATAGCTGCCATGTCGCCAATTGCCATTGATGAAAGTGAAGTTCCAACTGATGTTGTCGAAAAAGAAATTGAAATTGGAAAAGAACAGGCCATCAATGAAGGGAAACCGGCCGAACTTGCTGAAAAAATAGCACAAGGTAAACTGAAAAAATTCTACAAAGAAAGCACCCTGCTTAATCAGGACTTCATTAAAGACAATAAAAAAAGCGTAGGCCAATATTTAAAAGAGGCCGACAATGAGTTGTCAGTAACGGCTTTCAAACGACAAGCGTTAGTTTAATCCCGAATTATTTCGGGTTTTTTTTGCCTTAAATTTCAAGAAATAAATAAATGAAATACAAGCGCATCCTCCTCAAGCTCAGCGGTGAAGCGCTGATGGCCGACAAAGAATTTGGCATTGACCACAACCGCCTCAACCAATATGCAAAGGAACTCAAAGCAGTAGCCGAAACAGGCGTTGAACTATCTGTGGTTGTTGGAGGGGGCAATATTTTTAGGGGTATCCAGACCGAAGTGGGAGGGATTGAGCGTGTGCAGGGCGATTACATGGGTATGCTCGCCACCGTTATCAACGGTATGGCCATCCAATCCGCTATGGAGGATTTGGGTGTGAAGACCCGCTTGATGACTGCCATCAATATGGAACAGATTGCTGAGCCGTTCATCCGAAGAAGGGCCTTGCGCCACCTCGAGAAAGGCCGCGTGGTCATTTTTGGGGGAGGCACAGGAAACCCTTATTTCACAACCGATACCGCAGCAACGCTTCGCGCTATCGAAATCGAAGCCGATGTGATTTTGAAAGGCACGCGGGTTGATGGCATCTACACCGCTGACCCTGAAAAAGATAAATCGGCAACGCGATATGAAAAAATTTCTTTTGATGAAGTCTTCAAGAAAGGATTGAACGTAATGGATATGACTGCCTTCACGCTTTGCAACGAAAACAAGCTGCCCATCATTGTTTTCGACATGAACAAACCCGGCAATTTGCAAAAACTTGCCAATGGGGAAACGGTGGGTACATTAGTAGAATTCTAATTCCATTCATCACAAGTCACATTTTTTTCTTTCTTTGTAAATTGAATTCATTTTCAATGAACGAAGAAGTTAACATGATATTGGACCTTGCCCGTGAGGCAATGGATAGTGCCATTACACACCTCGAGAATGAGCTGATTAAAATTCGCGCGGGAAAGGCAAACCCAAATATGCTCGACAGCGTTACGGTGGATTATTATGGCAGCAATATGCCGCTCAACCAAATTGCCAATGTGAAAACGCTTGATGCGCGCACATTGGTAGTTCAACCGTGGGAGAAACCAATGTTGGACGAAATTCAGAAGGCGATACAAACATCTAATTTGGGTATCGCCCCTCAAAACAATGGTGAGATGATAATTATCAGTATTCCGCATTTGACCGAAGAGAGAAGGATTTCGCTGGTAAGGCAGGGAAAAAGCGAAGGAGAAAATGCCAAAGTGAGTATTCGCAATGCGAGGCGTGATGCCAATGAGGAAATCAAAAAACTGGAAAAAGACAACCTTTCTGAAGACAATGCAAAAGATGCAGAAGATGAAGTGCAAAAATTTACCAACGAATATGGAGAAAAGGTAGACAAATTGGTGGGAGCCAAGGAAAAGGATATTATGACGCTTTAGCTACCGCTTCACTCCCGCAGCATCAATTACTTTCCTGTAACTAAAGATTTTACATTTTTTTCTAAGTGCGAGATTCATCGCATCGCTTGGGCGAGCATCCATTTCCCAGCGATAGCCGTTTTGTTCCAACACAATAATGCCGTAAAAAGTATTGTTCTTCAGCTCGCTGATTATCACTGCCTTTAGTTCGATTTTCATGCTGTCGAGCATGTTGCAAAACAGGTTGTAGGTGAGCGGACGCGGAAATTCTTCACCTGCCACTTGCCTGCTCAATGCAATGGCTTCGCAGCCTCCAATCACAATGGGTAGCAGCACTTCTTGCTCGCTGTTTTTTTCTTTCAGGAATACGGTGTAGGCCCCCCGCTCATAATCGGAAAATCCGAACACTTCCATCTCCACTTTTTCCGGGTCATCTATTTTTTCGAAAAGCGCGCGTAGAGACGTGTCAGGAAGAACTGTCAATGCAATTCCTTCAAAAGCGATGAGAAAAACGACTATTGATACAATGGATTTCATAAGCATTTGTACGGAAAAGTACTGATTTTGTTGTTAAGGGAACCTCTAATAATTCATTCGCATCAAAATTTTCATCGTTTTTTAAAGACAAAGAAAATTTTTGAAACACTATCGGGATAATGTAAGGAAATTTGATGCTGTATTTGGAAAAATATGCCTTGCATCTTATCTGTTGTTTTTGTTTTTTGAAAGAGATGAATTATTAGAGGTTCCCTTATGTCCAAACCTTTGTGCCTTCTGAGCAGTTTTTGCAAATGTCAATTTCTTTTCTCGATTTTAAAACTGCTGAACGGAAACGAGCGTAGTTGCCATTAAACCAAATCTCTTTGAAGTTTCTTTCCTTTAAATCACCCAAGCGATGGGTAGCGTCTTTGTCAAAACAACATGGGACGACTAATCCATCCCATGTGATGACGCACGAATGCCACAATTTCCAGCAATGGTTGAGCATTTGATTTTTGATGGCGTATTTCCCGTTACCGTTTTTTCGGTAGCGAGAATATTTTTCGATGGTAGGGATTAAATCGTTGCCGTTTTCATGATCGTATATCTGTGCTGTTTTGAATTTCACTTCATCAACGCCCAGTTCTTTCCCTAGTTTTTTCACATCTTCAATTTGGTGCTCATTCGGTCTGACAACCAAAAACTGGAAAATCACGTGTGGTGTTTTCGATTTTAATTTCTTCTTCCATTTGATGATGTTTTTTGTGCCTTCAATCACCTTTTCCAGTTCTCCTCCAATGCGGTAGCTCTCGTAGGTTTGCTGCGTGGTGCCGTCAATGGAAATGATGAGGCGGTCGAGGCCGCTTTCAACCGTTTTTTTGGCGTTTTCTTCATTGAGAAAATGGGCATTGGTGGATGTGGCGGTGTAAATGCCTTTACACGAAGCGTAATTCACCATTTCCAAAAATTTCGGATTGATGTATGGCTCACCTTGGAAATAAAAGGTGAGATAAAGCAAATGGTCAGCTAATTGGTCAATAGTAGTTTTGAAGAAATCTTCTTTCAGATTGCCTGTTTCTCTTGTGAATTGCCGCAACCCGCTTGGGCACTCGGGGCAGCGCAGGTTGCAAGCGGTAGTAGGCTCGATGGAAACACTCATAGGCATGCCCCATTGCACAGGCTTTTTGGTCCATTTGGAAACATAGTAGCTGCCCAGCACATTGGCAGCGTTCAAAGTCTTTTTGGGAGTTATTTTAGAGAAAAAATTCAACCCATCTTGCATAATACAAAGCTATGAAAAAAGCAATAAGAGAGACGTTCTCTCTCCTGCCCCGTATCCCGTTGCCCAAACCTTATCCCATGCGGTTTGGGCCCATCATTTTTCTGCTGTTTTTAGAATGGACATCTTCAATCGCCTAAATCAATTCCGTAAACGGCAAAATATGTACAGATTATTGGAAAGTATATGGTGAGTTTGTGCCAGCAGAAAAGCACGTCAAATCTAAAAAGGAAACTTATTAATATTGCAGGTTATTGTAGTTTGTTCAGGCACTTTTTAGCAAGATATTAGAAGAAAGACTAAAAGCAAAGCATATGATGTTTTATCAAACTACTGATGTTTAAATGAAACAACGAATTAGCTATATTAAGTTAACAATACCGTATTTAGTGAGTTTTCTTACAGGTTGAATCGACCTATTTTCAAAGAAGCGGATTTTGCATAAACTCATTGAAAGCATGGTTCACAGAGGTCACTTTGGAGATCAATCAATAATTGTGAACAGTTAGGTAAACATCCCTATAATCTTTTATTAGAGCCTACTCTTAGAAAATTTTTTTAGATGGTATTTTTTTGAGAAGTGTGGGCTCTTCTTCTTCTGTTTTTTTGTTTGACACAGTTTACCCAACTGTCCCTTTAAAACAAATAATCAAAAATCTTACATCTGCATGTTTTTGAATTAGATTGGGTTTTATTCTATCTAAATATGCCGCTAGATTTGTAGTGTAAATTATAACTAAATTTTATATGACAGAAAAATAAAAATGTTTTAATTACAGCAAGGCTGGGATTAAAAAAAGCGCTTTTGTACGCTTAGTTTACAAACAAATAAATTTTAATTTAATCTAAAAAAACCAGAAATTATGAAAAACACAATGAAAATTTTAGCAATCGCAATCGTAGTGCTTGGATTTTCTACAAGCATGTTTGCGCAGGTAACTGCTTCAGCAACCGGAACAGCTACTATTGTAACACCTATTGCTATCGCAAGCACAGTTAACATGAATTTTGGCAATGTGGCTGTTAGTACTTCAGCAGGTACTGTTATTTTAGCCCCAGCAGGTACGAGAACATCAACTGGTGGTATTACACTTCCTGCAACTGGAGGTACAATTACTGCTGCTTCATTTAACATCACAGGAGAAGGTTCTTACACTTATAGTATTACGCTTCCATCTAGTGCTTACACTATTACAAGGACTGGTTTTAGTGAAACTATGACCATTAATACTTTTACCAGTTCTCCTTCAGGCACCGGTGCATTAAGTTCTGGTGCTCAAACATTAACTGTTGGTGGCACTTTAAATGTTGGTGGCTCTCAAGTTGCCGGTGCATATACCAATGCAACAGGATTTGATGTTACAGTTAACTACAACTAAAACATTCTTTCCAAAAAAAAGCTGCCTTGTGCAGCTTTTTTTTTAACCAGTTTAACAATATTATCTAACTAAAAAATATAAGCATGCAAAATTTTAAGTTTATTAAAGCCAGAATCAAAAGAAATAAATCAAAGCATTTTTTCTTTGTTTTTTTAGGGTTATTAATCCTTTTTTCAACAGAAGCAATGGCACAAGGCAATTTGCTTATATTTCCTAAAAGAGTTGTTTTTGAAGGTGCTAAAAGATCTCAGACATTCAATTTATGCAATATAGGAAAGGATACTGCAAGATATAATATTTCATATATAAATATACGAATGAAGGAAGATGGAGGTTTTGAAAAGATAACTGAACCTGACTCAGGTCAGTTTTTCGCAGACCCATACCTTCGCTTTTTCCCTCGCAGAGTAGTTTTAGCCCCAAAAGAATCGCAAGTTGTAAAAGTTCAACTAACAAAAACAATCGAGCTCATAACAGGCGAATACCGCTCACACTTATATTTTAGAGCTATACCAGCAATTAAGCCTTTAGGAGAAAAAGAAATTCAAACAGATACTACTTCAATCTCTGTACATATAATCCCGGTCTTTGGCATTAGCCTCGCCAATATTATTCGCAGAGGAGAATCTACAACGAAGCTTAGTATTTCAAATTTATCGTTTGAAAAATTTAATAATACCAGTCCAATTATTAATATGGAGTTTAATCGCACAGGAAACATGTCGGTTTACAGTGATATTGTTGTAAACTATATATCACCAAAGGGCAAAAAAACTGAGGTTGGCAAAATACAAGGATTCGCTGTTTATGCACCCGGAGTATTAAGGAAATGCAGGATCGAACTCAAAAAACTTGAAAGTATTGATTACAGTGAAGGGAAATTGAATGTAATATGTTCAATTCGGTCAAATTCTAAAAACATAAAACGTACTGAAGCAGAATTGATATTACAATAAAATTTAATTTATAGCAGGAATGTTTTACCGAACTCAAAATTAAAATCTATGAATATGGTAAAGTTCTCATTATTGATTTTATTGATTTTAATGTTTGAAATGGTTTCGTCTCAACCAATTGAAATTACTAATACTCAAGATTTAGCTCTTGGAACTTTTTCCCAATTTGATGATGTGGGAGGCACAGTAACAGTCTCAAACACAGGAAGTCGCTCATCCACCGGGAACGTAACGCTTATAGGTTCAACATTTTCTTATGCTGCATTTACAATTACAACTGATTCCACCGATCAATTTTCTCTACAAATTGATAAGCCTGCTATTAGTCTTTCGGGTAGTAATGGAGGTTCAATGTCACTTCAGATTGGCACTGCTAACCCGGAATTTCCATCTGTTATATTTGGATCGCCAGCTACAGTATATATAGGAGGAACACTTACTGTTGGCACAAGTTCAGCTAACCCTTCCGGTGCTTATAGTGGAAATATCTTACTAACCTTTGATTTTCATTATGAGTAATCATGTACAGCGAAAAAAAAGGAATTATTATTAAAAGCCATCATCGCTTTTACCCTCTTTCCCCCTGGAGGTTTGCAATGAGTATTTTGTTTTTGTTGTTTTTTATTCCAACTAATTCTTTTGCCGATGATACTAACCCTGATTACGATGAAGTATTGGTATTTCTCAATGTAAATCAGATAGGTAATTGTGAAATACCAACAGTAATCCGTGATAAAGAAATATATCTACCCATAATTGATATTTTCAGATTTTTAGAAATTAAATTTATTCCGACTGATGGATTGGATTCGATAAGTGGGTTTTTTATACATCAAAAAAACGGCTACCTTATAGATAGAATAAACAACCGTATTATTTATCAAGAAAAAATCTATGACCTCAATGCAGGAGATTTATTTCGCACAGAAACGAATTTATATCTTAAATCAGATTATTTCGGGCAGATTTTCGGTTTAGAATGCACATTCAACTTCCGAAGTTTATCAGTATCAATAAAATCAAAACTAGAACTTCCTTTAATGCGCAAGATGCGATTGGAACAAATGCGTTTAAACATTAACCGATTAAAAGGAAGTATAAAGGCGGATACAATCATTAAAAGAAGCCACCCCTTTTTTCATTTTGGAATAGCCGATTGGTCAATTACCACAAATCAACAAGTTAAAGGCCGTAGCAACACCTGGTTCAACCTTGCTCTTGGTGCGATGTTGGCTGGTGGTGAATTTAAAGGTATTGTTAACTATAAGGATAACCAACCATTTTTAGAAAAGAATCAATATTATCTCTGGCGATATGTAAATAACGATCAAAAAGCAATGCGACAGGTAATGATTGGTAAAATTGGAGCCCAGTCAATATCAACCATTCTCGATCCTATTGTAGGAGTGCAGGTTACCAATTCATCTACTATTGTTAGAAAACATTTTGGTACTCATACATTGAGTAATTATACAGAACCGAATTGGACAGTTGAACTATATGTAAATAATGTTTTAGTCGATTATGTAAAGGCTGACGCATCAGGATTCTTCACTTTTG
>NVWW01000042.1 GCA_002746335.1 Flavobacteriales bacterium
CTACACTGCAAAATAGAAACAAAAAGAAAGCCACTCAACGGGGCTTAAAAAGCTTATTGATTTCTCTCAACAGAGGGTTGTGCATCAGCTACCATTGTTAGCAGTAGTTTCTTATTTAAACAAATGTAATCGCGAATTAATTTTCTGGCAAATATTCTTTTGGAATAGCGTTTTCTTCTGATTCCTGTGTCCAATAAATATTAATAACCCACCATCTTTCTCCATCATTTAACAATTGGATACTATTAATGCCTCGCATAAAAGGTTTTTTATCTGCTTCACTATTAAATGAGGCGTATGTACTAAATACTTGAGTTATATTTCCAAATGTACTTACTGATCTATGAATTTCCTTTTCAAAGAAACCACTTTCTACGAGCCATTTTCCGGCTTCATTGATATAATCCTCTGGCGTCATATAGTGTGCTGTGTATACACCCGCTTTGTTTTTCCCAGAAGGGATTAGCTTGGCATCAGGATGGAATAAATATTTGAAAAGTTCCCAGTCCCTTTCTTGACCTTTTTCACCAGAAATTACAGAATAAAGAGTTGAAAGGGTATTATCTAAGGATTGTACTTTACGTATATTTATTTCGCTGGAAGATTGAGCTCTTATAGTCATTGAAAAGACACAGAATACGATTGATAGAAATGTTATTTTTTTCATTGTAATATGTTCAATTGCTGGCAACGGTTTGTGTATGAAATGTAGGGATTTAGAACTTCGTCAGTGTCAGCCCCGCAGTAGGCTTATTGAGAGCAGGAAACCCTCTGTAATTCTTGTCATCTCTCTGTAATTCTTGTCATCTCTATATTTTCATACACTTTGTTATGACCAGTTTTCAATCCTATCCCTCCGTGATTCAAACCGCTCAATGATCCTATTATTTTGCCATTTAGCCACAATCTCTTGCCTTTGAACCCAGTCAAGAAGTTCTTTGGCATCCTCTATTTTATCTTCAATGAGGTAGCAATCCATAATTAAAGGAAGCACGGTCCAGTCTTGATAGGCCCTTAGAAGTTTAGCTGCACTGGACCACTCTGACGCAGCATCCATTAAAGGAATTGCAATGGTATGAAGATCATTTAACAAAGATTCGATAAGATCTTTATTGTCATGCTCTGCAAGATTATACCACCCATTATAAAACCTGTTATCCCAGAAGTGAGACCAATTGGGCAGTTTCCAGGACTTCTCAGGAAGATTCTGAGGGCGAAATCCGAATATTCGATTTCCGTTCACTTGGTCGGGGTAATTCAATTTACACCATTCATCATATTCTTTAGATACTACCTCTATGTAGAGATCAAATGCAACATGTTCATCTGTCTCATTCCATTTGCTCGTCGAAAAGCTAATTTCCTGAATGAAGTTGTTGACACTTCGCTTGAAAGACGGTTCACTTTTTAGATATTTAAACCCTAATTCTTCTAAGGGTGGTTTTACCTTGTCGAAGATTACTTTATCAATCCTCTCTTTAGGTTTCAGACCTGAGTATAGTTCATTCATCTTCGATTCAAATACGTTCAAGCAATTAATTGGTCATAACTTGTTGTTAAACCAAATATAGAAAAAACCTTGCTCTAACATTTTTATTTCGGTGTTAAATCACAGAAATGCAGCCCAAATTAAAAGCCCTTTTGATGATTAAATTCACGGCTCACGAACATAAAACACAAAACCACCTTTTTGAGCTGTTTTTTTTACTCCGGTAAACTCGTTTAATTTTTTGTTGGTGGATTTGGTAACAAACCAGACGGGCTTGTCAATGTCACCTTGTAGCAGCCATTGATCGTCCATCCGTTTTTGGTTGTTTTCATTAGGCTGCCGGAAGTAGAAATAATGTGCGTAACTCTTAAATCCAACAGGTTTCACGTACACATCCTCACCTTGTAATTCTTCATAAAATTCAATAGCGGGTCGCTGCGAGTAGGCCTCGATTTTCGACACTACCAGCGGCAAATACAGCAGCAGGCATAAGGCAGTGGAATAACAAATTACCGCAGTGGCTTTTAGAGGAGTTTTTTTGAATAACATAAAAGCCATAACCACGCCAAACAGGTAGCCGATGCCGATGAGGAATTCGAAGCCCGCCCATTCCACATTGGTTTTGAGGCAATCAACGGCAAATGGGTCTTTGAGATAAGGATAAAGCAGCTCCTTGTTTTGTGCTACAAGTGGCACGAGTGTGAGCAGCAACGAAAATACGATACCAAAAAACAGAAAAAGTGAGCGTATATATTTTTTTTGCTGGGCTGGGCTTTCAGCAATCTTTAAAATGTATTCAGCCGCCAGAAAAGAAAGCGGAAAATAAGCCATCGAAGAATAATGTACGATTTTCGTTTCAACAATGGAAAACAATAACATCACCACCCAAAAGAGGTAGAGCATCCACTTTCTAAAATCGGGATTTCCTTGCTTTGGGTTTTTAGAAAACGAACCCAGTGCAAAAATTGACAGTGGAAAACATCCGATAAAAACAACTAAAAAGTGGTAGTAAAACGGTTGCTGGTGCCCAGCAACGGGATTGAGAAAAAGATCAATTTGATAACTGATGAATTCGGTGATGAACCAAAATCCATTATTGTACATTTCTACGCCATACCACAGCGAAGTTATTGCCAGTTCAGCCAGTGCGAAAACGGCAAAGTGCTTGATTTTCGGGAGGCCTCGAAATCGCTTTGTAGTCATATAAACCAGAAAGGTGAGGAAAAACAGCAGGAAGCCCACCGGCCCTTTTGTGAGTACAGCTAACCCATTGAAAATGCCGGCAAGCAGCGCGTTTTTCGTTCGGTCTTTTTTTTGTGAAATGATCTTAATAAGAAAATAAACGGAAGTGAAAATGAACAAATTGAATGAGGGGTCAATGATGCCCGACTTGAAATAAAGGTGTGGTAAAAAAGACCCCAAATACAGCATCGCCCATATCTGTCCGAATTTTTCACTGTGGATTTCTTTTCCTATTCGATAAAAAACGTAAAGCGTAATGATTCCGATGATGGCATTGGGCAGGCGGGCAGCAAATTCGCCCACGCCAAAAATTTTCATGCTTAGCGCTTGCAGCCAAAAGAATAGAGGCGGCTTTTCCCAAAACGGTTCAAAATTAACCATCACCTTGAAATAATCGCCAGTAACAAGCATTTCACGGGATGATTCTGCAAAGTTGATTTCGTCCCAATCGAACAGGTGCACGGTGCCTAGAAACGGAAGGAAAAAAGCCAATCCGGAAAGGATGATGAATAACGGGCTGTTAAAGAATTGCTTAATAGTCATCAGCGTTTTCTGCGAAGTTGGTGCAATCGCTTACCGAAAAGAAAATAAACGAGCAGCAGCCCAAAGATAGTAACGCCCCCGCGAAACAGCAAGGTCTTCCAAAGGTTGACTTGCGGAAACTTGTTTGCAGTAAGTGGCAGGGTTTTGCCATCAAATCGTGCAATGGGGTTGAGGTACATCTCGCTCTTTTCATTGATGATATGTGCCCGAATGTAGGTGTCATCTTTGGTAAAACGGTAGTTGATGGAATCATTGTTTGTGATGACTTTTTTGACAATTCCGTTTTGCCCGATAAGGCGAATTTCTTTTGCCGGTTCGCGGAATTTCCATTTCACTTCCATTCCTTCAACAACACATTTTTTGAGAAGATTATCATTGAAAGCATCCGCGCCTTTTACGCCATAAGCATTTCCAAAAGCAAGTGCACTTAACAATGACTCAGCATCACTTTTCGCAGAATTTATCATTGTCCACATTACAAAAGTGTTGCCTTTCCCTGTGATGTCGTGCGTGTCGTCATCGGCCAACAGCCACGCCAGTTTTCCAGATGAAAGTGCTCGGTCCCAATGCCGGTCTGAGATTCGATAGTGATTCAGCACTTCAATAAAGTGATAGCCCGAAAGTCGTTCAAAATCGCTTTCGGGGTGGCCGTTCCGAAATTTAGGATGGGCGATGGCCACATGCGCCCCGTTTTCCCTCAAAATAAGGATGATCTTTTGTTTGTGACTCAGTGCCTGAAATAGTGGAAAATCAAAAAAAGATACGTTCTCACTGCCGATGCTGAGCTTGTGCGACTTTAATAAATTGTAGCCGTGCTCATAAGTAGGGATATGAATATAATCACCTGTTTTTTCAGTGATTTGATGATAATTGGAAATGCAYGGRGCGCTGTASCCTTTAYTGAGGTAGGCATTAACGATTTCTTCCGGTTGCTGTTTGCCATTAGTTGATCCACCCCAGGCATAGCTGTGCGCATGAAAATTGGCYTTGTACCAATCTCCTGAATTTATGTTTTCGTAAGGATTGTAGAGAAAATTTCCRGAAAATGGYTTTGGCTCTTCAAAATYATAAATRGTGGTACGCAGGTAAAACAGGCAAGAAAGCAGCAGCAAAAATGCAATGAGGCGAATTAAAAAACGAAAACATGTTTTAAGAAACCCCATGTGAATAATGCAAATTGAATTACTGAAACACAGGCAGCACTTTTGTGCTCACTTCCCCAAAGCCGATTCTCACGCCATCCTTTTCGCACCAGCCCTTCATARTCACCGTGTCATTGTCATTGATGAATTTTCGTTCTGTGCCATCGGGCATTTTTACGGGCTTTGTTCCTCGCCAGGCGATTTCAAGCATAGAACCAAATGAATCTGGTGTAGGCCCGCTGATAGTTCCAGAAGCGAGCATGTCGCCCGCATTCATGTTGCAGCCATTCACCGTGTGATGCGCCAGTTGCTGTGCCATGTTCCAGTACATGTGTTTGAAATTGGAAAGGCAAACACTTTTTGGTTCTGAATTTTCGGGCTGTATCTGAACTTCAAGATTGATGCTGTAGTGTTTATTACCTTCATATTTGAGATACGGGAGAACAGGTGGGTCTTGCTGCGGGCCTTTAACGCGAAATGGTTCCAACGCATCAAGTGTAACGATCCACGGTGAAGTTGATGAAGCGAAATTTTTCGCTAAAAACGGGCCGAGTGGTACGTATTCCCATTTTTGGATATCGCGCGCAGACCAGTCGTTGAACAGCACCATGCCGAACATGTAATCGTCTGCTTCCTGTATTGAAATGCTTTCGCCAAGCGGTTTGCCCTGATGAGTGATGAGTGCCATTTCCAATTCAAAGTCAAGCAGTTTTGTCGGGCCGAAAACAGGTGGTTCATTGTCACTTGGCCGTGTTTGCCCTTTCGGGCGATGGATGGGAGTTCCAGAAACAATGATGGATGATGAGCGCCCGTGGTAGCCTACCGGTATGTGTTTCCAGTTGGGCAGCAGCGCATTATTCGGGTCTCGAAACATCGAACCCACATTGAAGGCGTGCTGTTCGCTCGAATAATAATCGGTGTAGTCGCCCGGCTTCATGGGCAACAACATTTCTACATCTTCAATTTTGTGAAGGACGTTTTCTTTGTGTTCAGTATTGTCGTGCAGTTTGTGGTTTTCGGCATTGAGTAAATCGGAGAGCAAGTTGCGTACATCGCGAGTAGTTTGTTTGCCGAGAAAGATGAAATCGTTCAAAAATTCTTTTGAAAAAACGGATTGATCCAAATCCATTTCATGGAAATAACCCAACTCTGCCAAAGCTGCTAAATCCACTACAAAATTACCGATTCGAACACTCGATCTTGGAGGCAAATCAGCAGTTTTAAATATTCCAAAAGGTAAATTCTGAATGGGGAAATCGCTGCTTTTTTCGACTTCGAGCCACGATTTTAAATTGGGGTTGTTCGCTTTAATCATTTTATGATTGAATCATGAATTATTACAAATGTACGAATGAAAAAAGTGCTCTACTGGCCAAACAAAGGGTATTGACTCATCCATGCTTTCACTTTTTCTTTAACTGCTTTGATGTTAGTTTCATTTTCACGGTTTATGATTACTTCATCAATCAGCTCAACAATTTGAGACATGTCATTTTCTTTAAACCCTCGTGTGGTGATGGCTGGGGTGCCGATGCGCATACCTGAGGTTACAAAAGGCGATTGTTCATCAAAAGGCACCATGTTTTTGTTTACTGTGATATCGGCTTTGATGAGCGCGTCTTCGGCTTCTTTGCCTGTCAGCCCTTTTGAGCGCATATCAATGAGCATACAATGGTTGTCAGTACCGCCTGAAATCACGTGGTAGCCTCTTTCCACAAAACCTTGCGCCATTTTTGCTGCGTTTTTGATGATTTGTTCGCAGTAATCTTTGTAAGAACCGGAAAGCGATTCGCCAAAGGCGACCGCTTTTGCCGCAATAACGTGTTCGAGCGGGCCGCCTTGCGAGCCAGGGAATACTGCCGAATCGAGAATTCCCGACATTTTCCGCACTTTACCGCTTTTGAGCGTAATGCCCCATGGGTTCTCAAAATTTTGTCCCATCATAATCATGCCGCCCCGTGGGCCGCGCAGGGTTTTGTGGGTTGTGGTCGTTACAATGTGGCAATGTGGTAAGGGGTCTTTCAGCAATTTTGTTGCAATTAATCCTGCAGGATGAGCGATGTCAGCCATCAGCAATGCACCTGCTTCATCAGCAATTTGCCGCATGCGCTCGTAATCCCAATCCCTTGAGTAAGCAGAAGCACCGGCAATAATTAGTTTCGGCTGCTCTTTTCGGGCAACTTCGGCCATGTCATCATAATCAACGGTTTCGGTGTCTTTGTTTACACCGTAAAAAACAGAACGGTATAATTTCCCTGAAAAATTTACGGGCGAGCCGTGTGTCAAATGCCCACCATGTGAAAGATTAAAGCCCAGCACTGTATCTCCAGGTTTGAGTACGCCCAACATCACTGCAGAATTGGCAGAAGCACCGCTGTGTGGCTGTACATTCACCCATGCTGCACCGAACAATTCTTTGGCACGGTCAATGGCGAGTTGTTCGCTTTCGTCCACTATTTCACAGCCGCCATAGTAGCGCTTGAAGGGGAGGCCCTCGGCATATTTGTTGGTGAGCACGCTGCCCATTGCTTCTAAAACCTGGTCGCTCACAAAGTTTTCTGAAGCAATCAGTTCGATGCCGTTAGTTTGGCGTTCTTTTTCTCTTTGAATGATGTCGAAAATAACGTTATCTCGCTGCATTTTGATGAAAATTTAGGAGCAAAAGTAGGATTATATCAACGAATTACGAATTGATTTCGAAAAGACGAAAAGACGACATAAATTATTGATTCAAAAGATAATTGGCTGGGGCATAATCATCGGTGAGAACGGGCTGATCTGCAGGGATTCCTTTTTTCCAAATGTGCTGTAGCTTTTCATTGATTTCGGGCATTTCCGATTGAAAATTTGGCGTGTCATTTGATTTTAATGCAACAAGGATGATGTTTTGTATTAATTCTCCGTTTTCTTCATCTTGTACTGCAAATAGGTAAACGTTCTTAAAAACGCTTTTGTAAGTGGCATGTTCAGCACGTAAAAACTTCCCTTTTTTTCCTTCAATTGAACCGATGGTATTCAACAGCACGATGCCATTTTCATTTAACATGGAAAAAAGCTTTTCGGTCACCTCTTTAGTAGTGAGTTGAAACGGAACATTGTTTACAGAGGTGAATACATCCCAACAAATAACATCGTATTTTTCGGTTGTTTGATTGATGAACGTGCGGGCGTCTTCGTGATGAATTTTAAGATTTGGGCTGTAGGTTAAATTGAAATATTTTTTTGCCAGCTCTGTTATTCCGGCATCAATTTCGACCACATCCATTTTGGTTTCAGGGTGATGTTTTAGGAAGTTTTTTGGAATTGAGTATGCAGCTCCGCCAAGGCAAAGCACATTTTTGAAATTCGGCACGAAATGCTTGGCAAAAGCCCTGTAATATTTGGAGTATTCATATACTAACTCATCGCTGTTCAAAAACATGGCGGCATTGATGTAATTGTTGAGCCGCATTACTTTTATTTCTTTTTTGGATTTTGTATCCATTGTGTTGTAAATCAGCACCCTGTTGTAAGGGGTTTCTACATCAATCAAATTAGGGTATTCAGGTGAAAATGCGCTAAATCCAACGGAAAGCGCAAATAACACGAGTAAAAAAAGCTGGGTTTTTGAAGTAAACCAATTTTTAAGTTTTGGTGAAAACAAAAGCGCAGTGATTGCCAGTACAACGCCTAATGAAATGAGAATTTTATAGCTTCCCAACAAAGGAATTAACACAAACCCRCATAAAAAAGTACCYAARATRCTRCCNATGGTTGAWAGGGCGTAAAGATTTCCAATCGTTTTYCCTGAATTGGTCAAATCAGTGAGCCGCAATTTAGTTGYGTAGGGCARTACCATCCCGAGCAAAATACTTGCGGGAGTGAATAAAATGAATGCGCTCAGCACGGCTGCCCATTTTAAGTCACTTATTGTCCTGTGGACAAGCAAAATGAGTTGGTCTTTGAACAACGCTGTCGCTAGGATGAAAAAYCCTGCTAAAAAAACAATGAGTGAAAGTGTTTTTAAACTCGGGTTTTCATCCGCCAGTTTTCCTCCCTGCCAGTAGCCAACACTCAARCTGGCAAGGATAACACCAATGAGCGATGTCCAAACATAGATGGAAGTCCCGAGATGTGGTGCCAGCACGCGCGAGCCSACAATCTCAAAAATCATCACCACCATGCCACAGATAAATACCGTTATTTYGAGGGAATGCTTTTTCAAGCTATTAAAATTGTCATSTTGGTGGTTMYASTTCATGCGAAAATATAACTTTGCTTAAAAGCAGGTGTATGAAAACTTATCGTAGGGCCATTGTGTTGGCTATACTGCTGGTTTTTGTTTTTCATTTTTCGGCTACGTTGATTTACCTCAGCGATGGCAAGTTTACGCCTTATCGTGTGAATTTTTGGGTAGGGCAATACATGCTGCCTCTTTTTCACCAGAGTTGGAAAATGTTTGCCCCCGAGCCGCCTACTGGCAGCATTCGCTTCTATTACCGCTGTAAGTTGAAAGATGCCGGCTGGGTGAAATGGAAAGATGCCAATTTTGAATTGGTTTACAAACACCAAAGCAACCGTTTTTCACATTATGGAAAAAAATTTGCTATGCTGCAGCAAATCTCCCGCCACCTTGAATACGAATATTATTCACTTGAGGAAAAGTGCATAAGCTCAGGTGAAAAAAATGATTGCGCAGCCTTTATTAACGGCAAAATAACGGCTGTTCACTCATACAAGGTGGCAAGAAAATACATCGAAGATATTTGCAATATGAAATATCCTGAGCATGGGTTAGAGGAAATTGAGTTTTCAGTGGTAACATTTCCGGTTATTCCGTTTTTAGAGCGTAAAACCACAGATATCAAGCCAAAACCGGTAATTATTAGATTCCCGGTAATAACATTATCAGAAGCAAATGTTGGGTAAGGCAGATAAATTGATTGATTTCCTTTCCGGAACCAACCATTACGCCTCGGTTGTTTGGGTTTTCAGAAGAGCTATTTATCTTTTTTTGCTCATCAACACATTGCTTTTATTATCAATGGGAGATGAATTGTGGGGTACAGCGCCTTACCTGCTTAGGTCGGTTACTCACCAACACTTTTCTTTGATAAACCTGCTTTCAATTGATTGGTTTTCTGATAATTATTTGCTTTTTGCTATTGGGCTGATAGTGAGTTCATTATTGGGATTAGCAGGAATTTGGCCGAGGTTGTCGGCTGTGTTGGTTTTCTTTTTTTACTCCWATCTTTTACGAAAGGAAATCATGGTTGCACATGGCGGTGACCTTTTGACCATGATTATGCTCATTTACCTTGTTTTTATGGATGAAAAAAAGAGAACAGCTAATTCACGTATGGAAGTATTGAGCAACACCCTGTCAAATTTTGCTGTTTATGCCGCGCGATTACAGGTAGCTATTGTGTACATTACTTCCTGTATTTTTAAGCATCAAGGCGATTTATGGACCGGAGGCGAGGCGTTGTATTATGTGTTGAATATAGGTGAGTATAGCCATCCCATGGCAAGGGATATTATTTGTTCGTCTGATTTTTTGCTTTACGCAGCCAATCATTTTGCTTTGTATTATCAATTGGCGTTTCCGATTTTGGTTTGGTTTGGGAAACTTCGTTTTCCAATTATCTGTTTAGGCGTACTGTTCCATCTCTTCATTGCTTTTGGAATGGGGCTAATGGATTTTGGGTTTATAGCAATCGCRTGCTATKGTGTTTTTYTTCCTGAAGAAACRAGCCAGAAMATCRRTGYGAAAKTTACAGAATTGAAGCTGAAAATGGTTAGMTTTTCCTTTCGGCCAGCATGAATACCGGTATAAGGACCATCAAAACAACAGGAGATTGGGCAAGGTGCATTAAAATAAGGGAAAAGTTGTAGCCGTGATACATATTGTCTAATAACATTCCTGTACAATAACTTATTGTTGCCAACGTAATTATGGCTGTAAAAGTGTAAGCTGTCCAAATAATGAATTTTTTCTTTTTAAAAATCAATTTGATTGCAAGGCAGGTGAGCAACAAAAAAACAAGTGCAAAAAAAATAGTCAAACCCCATTTACCCCAGTAAAGCTGGTTAGGTGAAAAAGGTGAAAGTAAGTAATACAATTTGTGAATGTAGGGTTCTTCGTCAGGATGGCTGAGGTTCCAGTGTTGGTAATGTATCCTTAAAAAAATAAATGACCTAACGTAACCTACGGCATAAATCAGAATAAAAAATAGAAAACCGTAAATGTACTTACGAAAGGGCATGCCGGGTATCGGTACTGTCTTTTTTTTGGGAAAATAAAATCCCGGAAAACTTTATTGTCCAAAGGTACCACAACCAAAACACAAAGCCATACACCAGAAAGGTGAATGTGTAGGTGTGATTGAAATCAAGATACTCTGGCGCATGATACGTTATCATACACAAGGCTGTTATCCTGATAATGTTGAGAACATGAATAAGTAGCATGCCAATGGGGATATAAATGAGTTTTCTTTTTAGCAATCCTGGGTAAGCAATGATAAACCCAATAAAAAGCGCAAGTAAATCCAGCCCGTTACATTCGGCCCCAATCCAAACACCGTGGGTGCCGTCAATTCCGAGGGTTCTTACTTCTTCTTCCTGTGGAAAGTCAGCTATCATGGAATACCCCATTGATTTTAATACAAAGGAGGTAACGACTGCTAGGTGATCAATAACAATGCGGTCTAATTTTCCTTCGGGGTGGAGCCACAATTCATACAATACAAGCCAGCAAATAAAAAGTACCAAGCCGGAAATTAAGAATCTCGACAAGGGGTTTTTTACAAAAGAAGCCATAGTGGTAAAACAAAAAAGCCAGATTTTTACCTAGTTTTTTGCCCCTTAACAGAATCGTGCATTTTTTTTCCGCCAAAAAACACTCCTGCAGCAAGTAGCAGCCCTATGCCACCGTCAATCGGGACGCACGGAGGCGGCCAACAAGTCGGGTCTCCGCCAGTAGTTGGCGGGGCAGGCGCGGCTTCACATATTGTGACTGCGGTTACCATAAGAAGAGCTAAAAAAAATAAGCGATAAAGGAAAATAGTTTTTGATTGCATTTCGCAAAAAATTAAGTTCAAAGATATAATTTAGAAATTGATTTTTCTTGTTATCTGATAATTGTCCGAATTGACTTCAACAAAGTAGATACCACTGGCTTCCGGCAGGTGGATTTCAACCCGGCTATTTTTATTAGCGGCATTGACAGGAGCGATTATTTGCTGCCCGAGCACATTGTACACATTGATTTGTGCGCCTTTCAGGTTACCGTTTTCTGATTCAATCACCACCAAATTATTCACGTTGTAAATGTTGATTCCAGACAAGCGGTTGGCTTCAGCTATTCCTGTCAACGGCTGTACGACAATTATTATTTCTGCCGTGTCGCTACAAACACCATCCGAAGAAACCAGCGTTACGCTATATGTGCCGCTTTGATTGTAAGTGTATGTAGGGTTTGTAGACATAAAACTGCTGCCATCGCCAAAATACCATGTGTGCATAGTCAATCCTATGGACGTATTGGTGAATGTAACCGATTCGCCAAGATAAACTGTATCGGCAGAAACCGTAAAACTGGCAAAAGTTTGTGTCGGCTGGGTGATAGTGAAGGTTTGGCTCAACGAGCATCCATTGTTGTCCGTAACTGTCAATGAGTAAGTTGCGGCAGTCAAACTGCTGATGTCCTCATCGGTAGCGCCATTTGACCATGAATATGTATATGGGGCACTGCCTCCGGTGACCGTAAGGTTGATTGCGCCATCGGCCAGCCCAAAGCAACTCGCATCGGTTTTGTCGGTGCTGATGGCCATGCCGTTCGGTTCGTTCACAATAGAAGTAGCCGTACTTGAACAACCCAAATTATCCGTTACGGTTACAGTATAAATGCCTGCTGCCAAGTTGGATTCTGTTGCACTTGTCCCGCCCGAACTCCACAAATAAGTATATCCAGAAGCTCCACCGGAAACGGTTGCGGTAACTTCGCCATCTAAAGAACCGTTGCAACTCGCATCAACTGTTGTGGTTGAAATGACAATAGCAGCGAGTTCACTGATGGTATCGGTAGTGTTATCCGTACAGCCGTTATTGTCAGTAACGGTAACGCTGTAAATCCCAGCGGCAAGTCCCAATTCAGTTGCCCCAGAGCCGCCAGTGGACCATGCGTATGTGTATCCTGATGTGCCGCCCGATACGGAAGTGGTGGCTGATCCGTCAGCATTGCCGTTGCACGTTACATCGGTTGTAGATGTGCTTAAGCTTAATGTTGCAGGTTCGGTTACTGTTACCGAACTTGTACCTGTACATGAGTTGGTATCAGTTATCGTAACGGTGTAATTTCCTGCTGAAAGAGCGGATATGTTTGCATCGGTATCACCATTATCCCATGAATAGGTGTAACCTGATGTTCCTCCAGTCACGGAAACAGTATTTGTTCCGTCAGAGCTGCCATTGCAGGAAATATCAGTAGTGGACTGAGTGATGCTAATGGCATCAGGTTCATTTATTGTTGCTGAACTTACACCCATGCAGCCGGTAGCATCCGTAACCGTGAATGTGTAGGTTCCGGCCGTGAGCCCGGTTTCTGTTGAATCCGTTCCTCCAGAAGACCAGGCGTAAGTAAACCCCGGTGTGCCGCCTGAAATGGAAACAGTTGCAGCTCCATCAGCATTTCCATTGCATACAGCGTCTGTATATGAAGCAAGGGATACAGTTGGGCCGCTCACATCGCTAATCGTGGCTACAGTAGTTTCTGTGCATCCATTAGCATCAGTAACGGTTACTGTATATGCGCTTGCTGCCAAATTGTTTTCGGTAGTATCTGTTCCACCGCTTGGCCATGCATAAGTATACCCACCGGTTCCTCCTGCTACCGCTATATTAGCCGAGCCATTGGATTGCCCGCAAGTAGCATCATTCGAATTCATTGTTAAAGAGATTGCTGCAGGTTCGTTGATGGTAACGGAAGCAGTATCAGAGCAGTTGTTTACATCTGTGACAATGACGGTGTAATTTCCTGCGGCAAGGCCCGTTTCAGTAGAGTCCGTTCCTCCTGAACTCCAACTAAAGGTATACCCGGCTGTTCCTCCTGAAGGTGAAATAGTTGCCATGCCGTCATTGGCACCATTGCAGGTAATATCATTGGCGCTGCTTGATAAACTTACAGGTGCAGAAGGTCCGTTAACTGTAACAGTTTCGGTAACGGAGCATCCGCTGGCATCGGTAACAGTTGCACTATAAGTTCCAGCAAGTAAGCCGGTTTCCGTTGAATCCGTTCCGCCAGATGGCCAAGCATAGGTAAATCCACTATTGCCACCAGAAGCGGACAATACGGCCGTTCCATTGTTGCTGCCGCAAGTGGCAGCAGTGGTTGAGTTGGTGGTGGCCAATGCCGTTAAAGGTTCATTTATTTGAACAATGGCTTCAATCGTGCCGCACGAGCCGTTATTGGTAACAATGACCGAGTATTGGCCACCGGCCAAAGCGGACAATGTGTCAGCAGTAGTAATGCCAAGCATGGTTCTAATTGTGTCACCTGCTTGGTTTTTCCAATAGTAATCGAAAGGTCCACTGCCATTGCCTTGGGCAATGGCCATTCCATCCGAATTTCCGAAACAGGCCACAGCGGTTTCTATGGTAGTAACCGGTGAATTAATGTGGAGGAAAATTCGATTTGGGTCCGTATCCATCATTGTAAAGGAATACTGCTGGCTGTCTGCAACAATGGGCGTCATTGTGCCAAGCACGGAATCTTCAAGCGAAAGGCATATATTGTCTGCAAAATTTATTCCTGAGAAAGTGAGCGTATAATTGTCGGTTGTACTGTAAGGCCCGAACGCGCGGTAAAATACAATGGGAATTCTTATGCTATCTAAGCCGGTGGGCAGTGCATTGGCATACAATTTCACAGAATCAACTTGTGTTGCTATGCTTATTTTGCCGAGAAAATTAGCCAATTTCAGTGGTTCCATATACACGTCATTTCCTTTTGTTGCATTGTCATCGAAAAAGATTTCGGTATAGTCGAGTTGGCTGCCGCTGTTCACGTCCATGTCAATGGTTAACCGTTGGTTGCCTGCGATTTTTACGCTATTAAAATCGTCAGCAGAGCCGGAAGTTAAAATTTTATCGGCTTCGTCAAATGTTACAGATGCACCACCGGCAGATGCATTTACGAAAAACCCTTCTCCTGCGGCAATACGTTCGGTGCCAACTTGATCATATGTTACATAGTTGCCGGAGCCATCAGTATTAATTACATAGGCAGAATTACCGGTAATTGATGCTAATGTGACTAATGTCCAATCCACATGCGCTTGGTAAGGGTTTCCCAGCATATGCCAACCGGGATCGCCACAGCCGCTTCGGGTTAATCCGCCAAAAGCAACAGTGCCTTCTACAAGCGCTCCGGTGAGGTCGTAAGTTACGTTGTTGTTTTCATACACAAACCACCCGGACTCATCTAATCCAGTGCCGTCATTATTTAAACTTTGGGCGGTAGTTGCAGGTTCTACRTAAGCGCAGGCACTTTCATCCCAATATTGCACTGAAGTAAAAGAACTTGATGCATCCCAAGTAGCACCGCTTCCCGTGATGTAGGCATCATCATCCCATTCTTCTATTGTTTCGCCAGTTACTGCTGCAGCCATCAGGTACCACGAAGGCGGACTGCTTTCATTGGCAAAGCGCTGCACTATAGCACTACCTGTGCCTAAAATAGCAGCAACGTTTGGGGTTTCATCATCAAGGTTGGAGGTTACACCGGTGCCATTGGCATCAGAAGTAAAGGTTACCAGTGCAGTGCCGATGTCGAGTTGGCCATCAGAAACGTCAAGAATACCGTGAATATTACATGCTGTGGTAAAAGTAACACCGGGGTCAGTGGCAGTGCTGGCAATGTCAATGTCTTCAAAAGTGGTCGAACCGCTGCCGGCAATGGATTGGGCTGCTGAGCCGGTGAAAGCTACTTCTGAGCCGATATCAGGGGTAAACCCGGCAGCACCAACGTTGTTGGTCCAGTTTCCTGTTACATCAAAATCGAAGGCATCGGGGTCTAATATCCCCGAACCGTTAATGGTAACATCAACAAATGAAGCATCGTCATTTGCACCAAACTTCACTCCAACGGTGTTGGTGATGATAACATCGTCAAAATCTGTGATAGCACCACTGATGGTTTGGGCGGCAGAACCTCCAAAGGTGATAGTGCCGGTGCCGTTTATGCAGTTGTCAGCGGTGTTGTTGGTCCAGTCGCCATTAATGGTAGGGCTAAAAGTTGCCAAGCCGAAATCGGCTGTTCCGTTGATGATTACGTCTCCACTAATTGTTGAGCCGGCTGCGAGCGATTTTATACCTGAACCGGATAAGGTTAAATTTGTGTAGGTTTGGTCGGATATGGTTTGGGCACCTGCGAAAGAATATTCCACTGTTCCGCTGAGTGTTGTAGTTCCAAATCCGCTCGGAAAATCGGCTGCATCGCCATCTGCCACTCTGAATGTTCCGCCTGAATTGAGCAGAAAAGATTCTGAGGCATTGCCGGCAATGTCAAAACCTCCGTTGTCGAGAATACCGCCCGAAGGTATGGTTATATTTCCTTTAACGGAGGTGGTTGTCACTGCGCCTCCAAGCGTTGCAGCCGAGGTGTTGTTTACGGTGAGGTGGTCATAATATTGGTCTACGCTCAAGGGAATAGTTTGCGCAACAGAGGCGTTAAAATCCCAGGTGCTTCCATTTGAACCCCCGTTTATCCTGGCGGCTCCTGTTAATGTCATGGTATTAGAAACAATAACTGTGCTTGCTCCGTTGGCGCTCGATATCTGGCAGTTGGTTGCCGTGGCGCATGATCCGTCAAATGTTACAGCACCTGTAAGTGCCAGGGTTCCGGTTCCAATCAATGTAATGATGCTGCCTCCTTCTCCTCCTCCTTCAACAAGTGTAGTAGTTCCGTTAACAGTTAACGACTGGCCGGTTAGCACCCGCAATATCGAGTTAGAGCCGCAAAAATCAGAATTGTCCACAAAAGTCAAATTGTTGCATGCTGAAGAAACATTAACATCAACTCTGTTAAGGCCACACTCATCAATTGCTATGGTCACATTATCATCTGAGCCAGGAAAGCTGCTTCCGCAACTTGTCCAGAGGGCCGGGTTATCCCAGTTGCCGGTTGTTCCTCCTCCTGTTACCAAGACGCAATTGCATGCGCCTGCACACTGTGCTGTAACATTGTTATTAATAAAAAGGGATAAGCTAAAAGCAAAAGATAAATGTATTAATTTTTTCATAAGCGGGTAAATTTTATTACGATCATTTAAAAAACAAAAATACGATTGTACTTACGTAAAAGCACAAAAAAAGTTTTGCTTTTGTGAAAAAGAAAGCAATAATAAATAAACATGAATAAATTGATATATAGCTGTGGTATAATATTTTAATAACAAAAGCGTTTCAAACTTCGTTTTTTAGAGCTGAAAATGAAATTCTATCTTTGCCAGTTGTTAAACGCAAACAATTTTAATGGCCGAAAAAAGCAACATCATAGAGATTGAAGATTTGCAAGTAGTATGGAAGCTATTTGCAAAAAACTGGTATTTGTTTTTAATACTTCCTGCTTTGGCTGCAGTGATCGCTTATTTCCATACCCACCGCTTAACGGATATTTACGCTGCCAAAATGCAAATTCTCTTAAAGTCGGGCGAGACCTACGATTACCAGGGGGGGCTTTACCGTGGCTTAGGCATTTATGGAGCATTTGAACAAACAACCAGCCAGATGCGTGTTATTCGCTCCACCGACATGATTGAAAAAGCACTCGATCGGTTAGCACTCGATGTGTCTTACTTCATTTTGGGGCGCATCGTAACTAAAGAGGTATACAGGCATGTGCCTTTTAAAGTGATGTCTGATAATTTTGGAGGAAATGCCTACGGAAAAGATTTCAGGATAAATATATTTACTGCAGACAAGTTTAGGTTGAGCTATGATAAAGATGATGAAATCATTACTAAAGAATACAATTTCGGAGAATTAATATTGGATAATGGCCTCTATTTTTCAGTGAATAGAAACAGCAAYTTAAATGAGSTAACSGTTGGTTACCTTAAGAAGATTGATTATATGTTCACGATAAACARYCGYRGCGRACTGGCGAGAAAATACCAAAGTGCAYTAAGTGTTGAAAAYATTGAGTGGACAAGCATTTTRGAAGTKAATGTAAAAGACGAAATACCGGAAAGGGCAGYTACATTTTTAGATACGCTWGCCCAGGTTTTTATCGAATAYACCTTGCAAAAYAAAATAAATATAAATGAAAACACACGAAATTACATCAAMAAGCAACTGRGCGAAGTCATCGAAATTATTAGTTCYATAGAAAAAGAATTGGAATCATAYAAAGAGCTGAAATCYATCCTGAGYTTGTCCAGAGAAGAAGAAGAGTACTTYAATACWTTGGTAAATTTGGAAGGGCAAAAAAAGATTATTGAAAGYAAATTGGAATCATTGGAACTATTGCGCGAGTACGTGCTAAACACAATAGATGACAATTTTTTGCCTCCTTCTTTCTTTATACTGGAAAATAACGTGTTTTTACAAAAATCTGTAACTCAATTGTATGATCTGCAAATGAGGAGAAGTGGTGTATTAACAGAAGGAACAGAAAAAATATTTTCAGTTAGCGAAATTGATAATCAAATTGAGATTTTAAGAAAAAATGTCCTCACCTATATGGTAAACGCCAAGAAGTTTAACCGAGATAACTTATCAGACCTCGATGAACAAATAAAGGTTTATGAAAGCAAGATAAAAGTCATACCTAAAACACAACGGCAAATTCTTAACATTCAACGAAAACTTCAAGTAAATGAAAAACTTTATGTATATCTGTTGACTACAAGGGCAGAAACAGTCATAGCAAGGGCGGGGATTATCCCCGAAACAAAAGTGATTGAAAGAGCAAGGTCACAAGGTATAGTAGAGCCAGATCGGCAAAAAATAACCATGCTTTATGTAATAGGAGGCCTCGCTTTAGCATTTATTATTGGGCTTGTCAGGTTGGTGTTTTTCGAAAAAATTGAAGGCATTAAAGAGCTGGTTTCAATGACCAAATTACCTGTGCTGGGAGGGCTGCCCTATAAGGAAATGGRAACGAACGARTACATGATAGTAGAGGCAAAYCCCAAAGGAGGTGTTACRGAGGCCTTCAGAAGCATACGCACAAATTTGCAATACCTCTCRGCAGATAARCAGTCYAAGGTCRTWTTGRTAACATCTTTGCATCCAAGCGAAGGAAAGACATTCTGTTCGGTAAACTTGGCGGCAATTTTTGCCAAAGCAAACAAAAAAATATTGYTGCTTGACTTTGATATGCACAAGCCCAAAATACATAGAAGCTTAAAAATGGAAAATGAAACCGGGTTGTCTTCTATTCTTATTGGGAAAACTGAGGAGAAAGAAACTATAATAAATTCGGAAATAGAAAACCTAAACGCAATCTTTTCCGGTCCCACTCCTCCAAATGCCTCGGAGCTTGTGTTGAGCGATAAAGTAGAACAATTATTAGATGGCTTTAAAAAAGAATACGATTACATTATTATTGATACTCCCCCTATTGGAATGATAAGTGACGCATTAGTGCTGATGAAATATGCAGATGTATGCATCTACGTGATGAACTCAAAATTTGCCAATAAGCAGGGTGTTAAATATATAGAAGAAATACAAGAGAAAAGCGGCTCGAAAAGCACGGGCATTGTTTTGAACGGTATAAAAACAAAAAGATGGAAATATTACTATGGTAAATATGGCTATGGAGGTTATGGTTATGGTTATGGTTATGGTTATGGTTATGGTTATGGTTATGGTTATGGTTACGGTTATGGTTATGGTGGGGAATCTGAAAAAAGCAAGTAATATTATAAATAATGAGTAACAAGAAATTAATTGTTATAGCTGAGGCAGGAGTTAATCATAATGGAGAAGTAGAACTTGCTAAAAAATTAATAGATGTTGCAGCAGATGCTGGCGCAGATTACATAAAATTTCAAACTTTTAAGACAGAAAAACTTGTAGATATAACCGCCAGAAAAGCAGATTATCAAACTGCAAAYACACATTGYMAAGAYAATTCYCAATTCAATATGCTYAAAAAACTGGAGTTRGATATTGGYGCTTATCCAGCAYTGATYGARCATTGCAACRARCARAACATCARCTTTTTATCYACTCCRTTTGATTTGGRCAGTATTGATCTGCTGCTTGRCTTGGGYATGGAAACCTTCAAGATCCCATCYGGAGAAATMACYAACCTGCCCTAYCTCAAAAAAATTGGATCWCTTAAAAAACAGGTTATTCTYTCAACSGGGATGTCTTCCATGGAAGAAATTGCCGCAGCGCTKAATGTGCTKGCTTCATYCGGYACRCCAAAAGAGAACATMACCGTTTTGCAYTGCAATACCGAATAYCCYACCCCGATGGAAGATGTCAATCTAATGGCCMTGCTTTCCATTGAAAAAGAATTTGATGTAAATGTTGGTTATTCTGACCACACGCTTGGAATTGAAGTGCCCATTGCAGCAACAGCTTTGGGAGCAACAGTYATCGAAAAACAYTTCACATTAGAYAGAAACATGSAGGGWCCRGAYCACAAGGCYTCACTTGAKCCCGWTGAACTCAAGGCCATGGTCAAAGCYATYCGRAATATYGAGAAAGCRATGGGYGATGGAGTGAAGAAACCAACAAAATCAGAATTGAAAAACAAAGWWATTGYMCGYAAAAGCATCTTCATTGCCCACGATTTACCAGAAGGCCATATTATTGAGGAGAAYGAYTTGGAAATGAAACGYCCRGGTGATGGGATATCTCCCATGGAAATGGKTGAAATYRYTGAAAAAAAATTGTTGGTKTCAAAAAAAAAAGGCGAAAAAYTACTGCCTTCTGATTTTTCYWCAAAATGGCGAAAGAAGTAGTGATAATAGGATATTCRGGGCACAGCTATGTGGTMATTGACGYGCTAAAAGCAATGGGGAAAGCCGTTGCTGCCTATTGTGAAAAAGAAGAAAAAAAGCAGAACCCTTTCAACCTGCAATATGTGGGCGATGAAAATAATGCCATTGATTCGTTATCAGATGCCGATTATTTCATTGCAATTGGCGATAACTTCACCCGAAAAGCCATTTATCAAAACCTGTCAGCCAAAATCCAATTGCCGATAAATGCCATTCATCCATCGGCTATAATTGCCAGCCATGTCGAAATGGGTACTGGCGTTTTAATGGCCGCCAATGCCACTGTCAATCCGCTGGCAAAAATCGGCAATGGCGCAATTTGCAACACGGGGTGCATTATTGAGCACGATTGTGAGCTCTGTGATTTCTGCCACATTGCCCCCGGAGCGGTTTTGTGCGGTGATGTAAAAATTGGCGAATGTAGTTTTATAGGAGCTAATGCTGTTGTGAAACAAGGTGTTAAAATCGGCAATAATGTTATTGTCGGATCCGGAACAGTTGTTCTTAATGACATTCAGGATGAAAAAAAAGTAGCTGGAAATCCGCAAAGAGAAATTTAGATGAACAATTTTTCTAAAAATATCATCAAAAACAATTTCTCAATTAGGCAGGCATTAGTTGCTTTAAACGAGTTGGGAAAAAAAGCAAACCTCACCCTGTTTGTATTAAATAGTGATGAACAACTCATTGCCACCCTTACTGATGGGGACATCCGCAGGGCGCTTCTTGCCGGCAAAACCCTCGATGACTCCATCGATGACATAATGCACAAAGGGTTTCGAAGCTTGAAAGAAAACGGCTTTGAGCTGGGAACACTGAGAAATTTCCGTGAAGCGGAGCTTGAACTTATTCCGCTACTTGATGACGAAAACCGCATCATCCGTATCATTGATTTAAACGAAACCCAATCGCTGCTTCCTATTGATGCGGTGATTATGGCGGGTGGCGAAGGCAAGCGGCTGCTTCCGCTCACAGAAAAAAAACCGAAACCTTTGTTAAAGATTGGTGAAAAACCCATTTTGGATTATGCTGTGAATCGACTCAGGCGCTTTGGCATTAGCAATATTCACATCTCGGTCAATTATTTAAAAGAAAAAATCATCGGACATTTTGGCAATGGCAAAGGCAATTTTGTTAATATTCAATATGTAGAAGAGACCGAACCACTTGGTACAATGGGTGCGGTTTCACTCATTAACAATTTCCGTAACGATTATGTTTTGGTGATGAATTCCGACCTGCTCACTAACATTGATTTCGAAGACTTATTTCTCACTTTTATCGAAAAAAAAGCAGATATGGCAGTGGCCTCCATCCCATATAAAATAAGAGTACCTTATGCTACTTTAGAAGTGAACGATAATATAGTTAATTCCTTCAAAGAAAAGCCCACATTTACCTATTATTCTAATGCAGGAATTTATTTGATGAAAAAAGAATTAGTGGATTTCATTCCGAAAAATACCCGCTTCGATGCTACCGACCTGATGGAAAAAGTAATTGCCGAAAAACTGAAACTGATTTCCTACCCCATTCTCGGCTACTGGCTCGACATCGGCCGCCCAGAAGATTACGAAAAAGCACAGGAAGACATTAAACATCTCAAACTGTAGTCATGAACATAGGTTTCATCACCACTTCGAGGGCTGATTTTGGTATTTACTTACCGCTGCTTCAGAAAATTGATGAATCCCCAAACCATAATTACTTCATTTTTGCAGGCGGTATGCACACTTCCGAAAGATTTGGTAATTCATGGAAGCTGATTGAAGAGCAAGGATTTCAAGTGCATGAAAAACCCATTACACTTTTGGATGATGATTCTCCATTTGGAATTAGCAATTCGATGGGCATTACTTTTCAGAAATATGCTGGAATTTGGGAGAGCTATCAAAGTAAACTGGATTTGATTTTTGCCCTTGGCGACCGTTTTGAAATGTTTGCAGCCACAGCTTCTGTAACACCATTCAACATCCCTATAGCTCACTTACATGGGGGTGAAACTACCTTAGGCGCCATTGACAACAAATTTCGCAACACCATCACTGCTCTATCTGATTTTCATTTTGCTTCGCACGAAAAACACGCTAAAAAARCWRCTRARATYTGCGGYTCTGAAAAAAATGTWTTCRRTGTTGGWGCAMTGGGYTTGGAYACYATTTTGAACACGAAATTGTTTTCTGCTGAAGAATTTCAGGACAATTTCCAATTCGATATTTCTGAACCTTTYATTTTAACCACMTACCACCCTGAAACCATCGCGTTGAATAATGAAGATAAAATCCAGGCACTGATAAGCGCTTTAAAACAACTTCCTGAAACGGTTCTCTGTACACTGCCCAATGCAGATACAGAAGGAATGGTCATCAGAAATGCCTTGCTTGAATATGAAAAACAGCATCTCGAAAAAATAAGATGCTTTGAAAACCTCGGCCAAAAAGGTTATTTAACCGCCATGAAAAATTGCACTTTCATGCTGGGAAACACCTCCAGCGGCATCATTGAAGCGGCCAGTTTTAGCAAGCCAGTTGTGAATGCAGGTGACCGCCAAAAAGGACGTATTGYCGGAGAAAATGTCATTCATGTRAAAAATAAYACCGAAGMCATTTTGGCTGGCGYTGAARAAGCAAGAACAATGAACGGTCAAATTTTTGAAAACCYMTACGGTGAWGGYAAWGCYGCTGAAAAAATCATGGCRATTCTYGATGAATTGAAATTATGAATMTACTCATCACAATATGCGCCAGAGGTGGCTCMAARGGYATYCCCGGAAAAAACATCAARCCCATTGGCGRCAAGCCATTGATTGCCTACACCATAGAGCATGCGAAAARGTTTTCAGCACAAAACAATGGAGCGGTTGTTCTTTCAACAGACAGCGATGAAATAAAAACCGTTGCGAAACAGTTCGGACTGGAAACCGATTACACCCGCCCTTCGGAATATGCAAACGATACTGCTGGGAAAGTGGAAACCATTGCGCATCTGTTGTTATACGAAGAGCAAAAAGCCCACTCGAAATTCGAGTTTATTTTGGATTTGGATGTTTCCTCACCCATGCGAACGACAGAAGATTTATCGGCAGCGTTTAATATCATCAAAAGTGATGAAAATGCGTTGAACCTTTTTTCGGTCAATCCTGCCAATCGCAACCCGTATTTCAACATGGTGGAAAAAGGCGAATACGGCTATTGTAAACTGGCAAAAATCTTGAATTCCTCCGTGCTGTCAAGGCAGGCCGCGCCACTGGTTTACGACCTCAACGCATCTTTTTATTTTTACAGGCGCGAATTTTTTGCGCACAACTACCAAACCGTTTTCACCGAAAAGTCATTATTTTACGAAATGCCTCACATTTGTTTCGATTTGGATGAGCTGCTCGATTTTGAATTTCTCAATTTTCTGATTGAAAATAACAAACTCGGTTTCGAAATATGAAGGTGCTGGTCATCGGCTTGGGCTCAATTGGGAGACGACACTGTACGGTGCTGAAAGAGATCAATCCATCAGTTGAAATTTATGCGCTACGTTCAAACGAAAATGCTGATGAGTTTGAATCGGTAAAAAATATTTACAATTTAAATGAAATTAAATTTACACCTGATTTCTTTCTTATTTCCAGCCCTACTGCAAACCATGTCAGCGACATCAAGCAAGTGATTGACTTGGGACGTCCTATGTTCATAGAAAAACCAATTTCACATGATCTTGAGCAAGCAACGGCCCTTTTCACAGAAATTGAAAAAAAAGAAATTCTAACCTATGTTGGTTGTAACCTACGTTTTCATCCGTGTTTTGAGTTTTTGAAACAACATTTGCCCAGCGAATCGCGAATCAACGAAGTAAACATTTATTGTGGCACCTACCTGCCCGAATGGCGAGACGGCAATAATTTCAAAAAGCGTTACAGTGCCCATGCTGAAATGGGCGGTGGTGTACACTTGGATTTGATTCATGAAATTGATTACACATATTGGCTCTTTGGCAAACCGGACATTTCGAAGAAACTGTTAAGCAGCAGTTCAACACTGAAGGTTTCAGCTATTGATTATGCCAACTACGCATTGGTTTATCCAAACTTTGTAGCTAATATTGTGTTGAATTATTTCAGGCGTGATGCCAAAAGAACACTCGAAATTGTTTTCGAAGACAAAACCTGGGTAGCAGATTTATTGAAAAACAAGATTACCGAAGGAGACAAAATCATTTTTCACAAAGAAATTGATCAAAATTATACTTACAAAAAGCAGGTGAAATATTTTTTGGATTGCATTCAAAGGGGGAAATCACCAATGAATTCCTTCAAAGAAGCGCTTGAAGTATTGAAAATTTGTTTGGGTTGATATGGGAAAACTCGATGGAAAAATAGCTGTAGTAACAGGGGGCAGCGGGTTGCTCGGTTCGACATTCGTTGACCAAATTTCGCAGGTAGGCGGAATAGCAATCAACGTGGATATAAGTTGTGAAAAGGATTTGGAAAACAACCAGTACCAGTGCGACATCACAAGTGAAAATTCGGTCAAAGAAACCATTGACGCAATTGTTGAAAAGCACGGTAAAATTGACGGCTGGATAAATAACGCCTACCCGAAAACCGATGACTGGGGCAAAAAACTGGAAGATATTCCTTTTAATTCATGGCGAAAAAATGTGGACATGCACCTGAATGGTTATTTCAATTGCTCAAGGCAGATTTGTGAACAGATGAAAAAGCAACAAAGCGGTTCTGTGGTAAACATGGCCTCCATTTATGGTATTCTAGGCCCAAATTTCAACATTTATCAGGGAACTGAAATGACCATGCCTGTGGCCTACTCGGCTATCAAAGGAGCCATCGTAAATTTCACAAGATATTTGGCATCTTATTACGGGCCGCACAAGGTRCGGGCGAACTGCATTTCCCCRGGTGGRATTTTTGAYCAGCAACCCAAAAGTTTTGTGACAAAATACACTGAGAAYGTACCACTTGGTAGAATGGGGAACACAGATGATATTTCACCTGCGGTGGAATTCCTGCTTTCTGATGATTCAAAATATATCACCGGCCATAACCTAGTGATTGACGGGGGCTGGTCGTGTATTTAAGGGGGACCTCTAAATTGAAAAAATGAGCAAAAAAGTACTCATAACAGGCGCTGACGGCTTTATCGGGAGCCATTTAACCGAACATCTCGTTGAAAAGGGTTATGACGTTCGGGCATTTGTTTGCTACAACTCCTTCAATTCTTATGGCTGGTTGGATTCCTCTTCAAAAGAATTATTGCATAACATCGAAGTTTTTTCTGGMGATATCCGCGACCCCAACGGGGTGCGCACTGCCATGGAAGGCATTGACATGGTCTTTCACCTTGCGGCATTRATTGCYATCCCTTTCAGCTACCACTCRCCCGACAGCTATGTGGACACTAACATTAAAGGCACGCTGAATGTGCTACAGGCCGCTCGTCTGTTAAAAACCAAACGAGTGCTCGTTACTTCCACTTCGGAAGTTTATGGTACTGCGCAATATACCCCCATTGACGAAAAACACCCCTATCAAGGGCAGTCGCCATACAGTGCATCCAAGATTGGTGCAGACCGCATTGCCGAGTCATTTTATCGTTCGTTTGATTTACCTGTTTCTATTGTAAGGCCGTTCAACACTTATGGCCCAAGGCAATCGGCACGAGCGGTAATTCCTACTATCATTACGCAATTGCTAAATGGTGAAACTGAAATCAAATTGGGAGACATTACTCCAACACGCGATTTGACCTTTGTAAAAGACACCGTTTGCGGTTTTCAGGCCATTTCCGAAAGTGAAAACACCGTTGGTGAAGAAATCAACATTGCAACACAGCAAGAAATTTCAATCGGTGATTTGGCACAAAAGCTGATAGATTTGATAAATCCCGAGGCAAAAATTATTCAAGAAGAACAGCGCTTTCGCCCCAATAAAAGCGAAGTACGCCAGTTGCTCGGGTCCAACGAAAAAATCAAAAAACTTACAGGTTGGGAGCCAAAATATTCACTGGATGATGGGCTGAAACAAACCATCGAATGGTTTTCCAATGAGGTGAATCTGAAGCAGTACAAGCATAATATTTACAATTTATGATTCCTCTTTCCGTACCCAACATCAGCGGCAACGAGTGGAAGTATGTTCAGGAATGCTTAGATGATGGGTGGGTATCCTATGCCGGTGGTTTCGTGGAAAGATTTGAAAATGAGTTCGCCAATTATATTGGCTGTAAACATGCCGTTGCGGTTACCAGTGGGACAGCCGCCCTGCATATTTCTTTAATTTTATGCGGAGTAGAACAGGGTGATGAGGTGCTGGTGCCTAATCTCACTTT
Organism: Flavobacteriales bacterium; assembly: GCA_002746335.1. Classification (GTDB taxonomy): domain Bacteria; phylum Bacteroidota; class Bacteroidia; order Flavobacteriales_H. The sequence goes on from NVWW01000042.1 coordinate 26,753, forward strand.
TGTAGCCCCTGTAAATACAGTTCGCTACAGCTTTGCAAACCCCGTTTTTATGGATTCCGAGTGGACAACTCTTGGATTGGATGTAGAAAAAATCCGCGATTTTCTCGAAAAAGAATGTGAGTTCAAAAACGGTTTCACTTACAACAAAAACACTGGCTCGCGGGTGAAAGCAATTATTCCCATGCACACATTGGGCTATCCTGTTGACATGAATCCGTTATTGGAAATTTGTGAAAAGTTCAACATAGACGTGATTGAAGATGCTACTGAATCATTGGGCAGCGAGTACATGGGGAAAAAAACCGGTAATTTCGGAAAATTCGCTTGCTTCAGTTTTAATGGAAATAAAATCATGACCACGGGAGGAGGTGGAATGATAACCACTAATGATGAACAGCTTGCAAAACGCGCCAAACACCTCACCACTACCGCCAAAACAGACCCGATTGAATATGAACACGATGAGGTAGCTTACAACTACCGCCTTACCAATGTATCGGCTGCCATCGGTGTGGCACAATTAGAACTGCTGGATGAATTTGTGGAAACGAAGCGCAAAAATCTCATACAGTACAAAGAACTCATCGAGCCGAATGACAATTTTTACATCCATACTGAAGTGGAGCATTCCAAATCGAATTACTGGATGTACTCACTAGTGCGGAAAGACAATTGCGAACATTCTGTAATGGATATTGTGAGAAATCTTGCTGACAATCAAATACAAGCCCGCCCTATTTGGAAATTAATGAATTTGCTGCCTATGTTCAATCAATTTCAATCCTATCAATGCCATGTTTCGCAGGAAATTTATGAAAGGGTGGTGAGTATTCCTTGCTCGACAAATCTTTCTGAAAGAGAAATAGAAAAAGTAGCAGACGTGATAAAATCCATGCAATACAAATAGGAAAGTCAGATTTAGAATATGAAATTCGGCAAACAGTTCACTGTTGAAAATCTTTAAAAAGACAAAAATTTTCATTGTCTTATTTTTTTTATTTTTGCGTTTCAGTTAATCATAAGTTATGTTCCACCAATCCATTACTGACCAAACCGTAAGGTTTAAAAGTACCCACAACAAAGACCAGTTTATCAAGGTGCTCAAAAAGCGTGTTGACAATTATTTCAAGGAAAACAACATCTCGACCTATGCCAATGGTGCTATGTGGCTCAAAGTATGTTTTGCTTTTGCAGCATGGATTGGCGTGTATTCCCTTATTATTTCTGATAAATTGAGCGCTTATCCATTGTTGCTTATTGTTGTTTTTTCGCTGCTGGGATTCTGCAACATTTTCGTTGCTTTTGCCTGCGTGCACGATTCGGTGCATGACGCCCTTTCGCCCAAACCATGGGTCAATAAATTGCTTGCACGCACATTTGATTTCGTGGGCGGTAATTCTTATCTGCTGCGCCAAATGCACGGTGAGCACCACAAATGGGTGAATATCCACGGCATTGACGTTACGCTCGAAACGCACGGCATGTTCCGTTTCACTCCGCACGAACCGTGGAAACCGATTCACCGCTTTCAGCATTTATACACTCCCATTCTTTACTTGATGGCGCAACTGCACTGGGTGAGTGCAAAGGACTTCAAGTGGTTTTTTGGAGAAAGCCACATCGGAAACAGAAAAAATGTAAAACATCCGTTGAAAGAATACCTCGTGCTTTTGTTTTTCAAAGCAAATTATTATACGTTGACGCTGGTATTGCCGATGATTTTTCTCAGCGCACCGTGGTGGCTCATTTTAATCGCTTGGGTCTTGATGCACATCCCTTCGGGATTGGCTTTCGTGCTAATTTTTCAATGCACACATGTTTATGACGGCACCACCTATCCTATGCCTGATGGCGAAGGAAACATTGAAAACAACTATGCGCTGCACATCCTTGATACAACAGCCGATTTTTCACGTAAAAGCTATATTGGTACTTGGCTAATGGGTGCCATCAATGTTCATGTGATTCACCATATTTTCCCCAATATTTGCCATATCCATTACCAAAAAATCACGCCTATTATAATTGAAACGGCAAAAGAATTTGGCATAAAATACAAAGAGTACCAGACCTTTCCCGAAGCGCTTGCTGCGCACATGCGCATGCTCAAGCATCTTAGTAGAGCGGATGCTGTTGTGCCGGCATACAACGAAACAACTGTGCGGGCTGTTGAGACAATGGCCGCCTGAAACATCAATTGAATTGATGCGTTCTCACCAAAACATACTTTTTATATTGCTTTTAACCTTGCCGCTTTTACATTTTGGCCAATATAACGAAGATGGTGAGTTAGATGTGAAATACATCAAGGCAATGCAATATTTTCAAAATAATGATGACATCCACAAAAAAATCAAAAAGGCAAAAGGCAAAGATGCATTGGAATTTAAGGTTTCCACAAAACTGATTGACCATTTTTATACCGATTGGGCTTTCAGTGAAGATCTGATGGAATATGATCCCGATAATTACACTGCTGAATTTCTCGATTCGTTGCGCAAACAGAAAGAAACACGTATGCTGCCCGAGCTCAGTGATTACTGGCCCGTGAGCAAGTCTTTTTATACGTTGCATTTTTCAGCACCGGCAAAAAACTTGTTGCTGGCAAAACTCGAAGGTGCGGACCCGGTACGTTTTGTAGCGGTGTTTATTTTTGATGAAGAAAACCGCATCAAAAAGGTGTTTCAAGGAGGGGTGTTGTTTCAATGAACGACATCAGAATTTTGCACAGGGAACAATAAAATTTTTCTTTCCTTTTTTCTTTTCTTCATCTGAAACAAATTCATAAATCAGTGATATTTCGTGCGAGCCTCCCGTGCTGGAAATGAGCCGTGAAACGGTGATATCGTAACTATAGCCCACACGCAAATCCTTTATTTGGTAACCCACCATCAAAATCACAGCATCGTTGTTGGCATAGCTGGGTTGATAGGCCTTCAGCAAGGGAATTCCTCGGTACCACAGCCCAAATACAAGTGGGAAGTGGTTGTAATAGGCGCCAATGTCGAGTTGATCAAACTTGTTTTGGTGCTTGTAATTAGCAGCGGCAATCACGCTGGTTTTTACCTTTTTCTTCACCGATTTTTTCAGTGGGATGTTCACGCCTCCGTGCGCGGATAATTTTAAAGGCACTTTGCTGTTGGTGCCGATCAATGACTCGTTAGGTTGGTTGATGTGGTGGGCAGCAAAGCCTCCCCAAAATTGCTGCGTGTAAGCAATAATTCCGGCTGCAATGTCAACATAGCTTCTTTTCCCACCCGAAAACGTTTCTGAAGTAGTCACCCCGCCACCGCGTATAAGCTGGTCGGTGAAGGTGAGTTTGTTCAAATCAACGTTTCTCATGGTGTATGAAACATGCGCTCCGGCTTTCATAGCCAGTTTCCTCGTTATTTGTAGTTTGTAGGAGTACAATCCACCAATGTTGGTAAAGCGAAGTCCTCCCGTACCTGCCTTGTCGCGCAGAAATATAAGCCCAAGCCCGCTGTTGATGGTGCTGAGGTGGTGGTCATATGAAAAGCTGTAGGAAACAAAAGCACCCGGAATGCTCGGCCACTGATGGCGGTAGTTGCCGATGATTCTTCCTTCTATCGTATTTCCCGCGAAAGCAGGATTCACATACAATGGGGTAGCGTAAAACTGGGAGAATTGAGGAGATTGTGCTGAGCCAATATACATTGCGAGCAACAGTAGCAGCAACATATTGGCTCGCTTTAACATTTCTATTTCTTTATCGGCCCCAGCTTGATTTCCATGTAGGCTTCTTTTGGTGTGTCTTCTATGTTGAACTTGATGTATTCGGTTTGGGAGTTGTATCCTGCGGCTTCCACAAACATCTGGTAATTGATACCGAGAGAAAGCACTAGAATGTATTTGCCGGTGAGTGTGTTGGAACGGTAAATGCCGATGATTTGGTTCTTTTGGGTGTCAATCAATGTTATTTTGGCTTTCAGCGGTTTTTGAGCGGAGTCCGCGCTGAGAATCACCCCGCGAACCACCGGTTTATGCTCTTCTTCAAGATTAATTACATAAATATCCTGACTGCCAAAGCCGTCCTCTTTATTGGAAGAATAATAGCCCCTTTTGCCATTGGCCGAAATCACGAAATAAATGTCATCATCTACTGTGTTGATGGGAAATCCAAGATTTTCGGGGCCGCTCCATTTGTTTTCTTCGACCAGCGTTGATTTAAAAATATCATAGCCGCCCATGGTTTGGTGCCCCCGGGAGCTGAAGTAAAGGGTTTTGCCATCGGGATGGATAAACGGGGCGTCATCATCAAAAGACGAATTGACCGGTGGGCCGAGGTTGACCGGAAAACTCCACTCACCGTTGGCAAATTTTACTACGCGGTAAATGTCTTTGCCCCCGTAGCCGCTCGGCCTGTTGCTCGAAAAATATAGGATATTTCCGTCAGCAGTCAAACTGGCGCTCGGCTCCTGAAACTGCGAGTTGATCTTATTTGGATATTTCACGGGGGTACTCCATTGGCCTTCATTCAACTCAGACCAGTACAAATCACCGCCCGTCAGTTCTTTATTGGTTTTGTAAGTAATGAGAATATTTCCATCAGAAGACAGTCCTGCACAGGCATTATGAGTTTCGTCATTGATAGTAGTCCCGATGTTCTTTGCCGCTGTCCATTCATCGTTTTCCATCATTGAGATGTAAATGTCTTCGAAAAACTGCCCGTAGGGGTCGAGCAGGCCACCTGTGCTACCTTCTCTTCGGGAGGTAAAAATCAACATGGATTCATCAGCAGAAATCACGGGCACGTATTCTGCATATTGGGTGTTGATCTTTTTACTGAGGTTTTCAATTTTTACCGAAATGGGATTAGCAGTCATTTGCTTGGCACGTTCTGAAATTTTAATCAACCGATCCAATTCTTCTAGGCTTACTTTTAAAACATCATTGTCGTTTTTATATTTCAGGTAAAGAGAAATGGCATTGTTAAATTTGCTTTGCAAGTGGTAGCATCTTGCAAGATAATAATGAGCTTCAGTAAAATCACCTGCACTGGCTTTTTCAAAATAATTCAACGCTTGAAGCTTTTCACGAGATGATTCGAAAATACACACTCCTATGCGGTGGTTCAGTTCCGGCCATAAGCTATCAATTTGATAAAGCTCGTTGTAAATTCCCAATGCGCTGTGGTAATCGGTGAGGTCAAACAAGTAATTGGCTTCATTGAGCTTGCGTTTTTGTGCCCATGTGTAGTTTTTTTGAGCAAATATTGCGGGAGATGCAATAGTAAATGCGATAAGAAGTGAAATAATTTTTTTCATGGCTAACGCAATAAAGTTATATCACCGGCATCCACATAATTGGTGCCATTGACAAATGTAGCTTTTGCTTTCCAAACATACACTTCCTGCTGGCATAATTTTCCACGATAATATCCGTCCCATCCGATGTTGATGTCAAATGACTCGAAAATCAACTCACCCCATCGGTTGAAAACCATCAGGTGGTATTCCGTTACGCCTTCGGTGAGGGGATAGAAAATGTCGTTGTTATAAGAAGTTGGATCATACGAGCCCCCATTTGGCCCCGAAAGGTCGGGAGTGAACGCATCGGGAAAAATCAGTTCACCGTTTTCTTCGGCTACCACAGCATTTTGCAGCACAAATGTGTCGGGACAGTTGTTTTGGTTGTTTGCGATGAGTGTGACATCATAAGTGCCTGTTTCGGTGTAATAATGCTCGGGAAACTCTTTGGTAGAAGTTGCACCATCGCCAAAATCCCATTGATAGGTTTCGGCAAAATCAGAAAGGTTGTAAAACTGAACAGGCTGATTGGGAATGGCCACTGTTGCAGGGTTTAGATTGAAATAGGCTACGGCATTTTCATGCACCACAATGGAGTCCTGATGGATTTCAGTATCAGTATCTCCTCCCGGGCCGGTAGCAACCAACTTCACAGTATAAATCCCTGCATTGTAATAAATGTAAGTCGGCTTTTCCTGTGTAGAGGTGCCACCATCGCCAAAATCCCACTGGTAACTAACACCATAAATGGTAGTATTGGTGAAGGAAACCGTCAATGGTTTGCATCCTTCATCCGAACCGATAAAACCGGCAATGGGCAAAGGTGGTTCGATCACAACGGTTTGCGTAATCGAATCGGCACAATAGGCAGAATAAACCAGCAAAGAAATGGTATAGGTTCCCCAAGTGGTATAAATGTGCGGTGATGGATTTGGGCTGGAAGAAGTTTGCGCATCGCCAAAATCCCAGTCGTACTGCCATGTGCCTGCACTGGAATTATTTGTAAAACTAACCGTTGCAGAAGGATAAACCTGCGTTGTCGGAGTGGCCGTAAAAGATGCTGTTGGCGATGGGTGCACTATTATCGTTCCTTGCGTTGTATCATAGCATCCGAAAGGGGATTGGGCAATTAAGGTTGTTGTATAAGAGACATTTGAAGTTCCATTATTGACGAATGTGTTGGTCGGATTATTTGCTGCGGAATTATTCCCATCTCCAAAATCCCAATTGTAGGAAGTAGCACCTGCGGATTGATTGCTGAATATAATACTCACCGGACTACAGCCCGATGTGTCGGAAGTAAAAGCGGCAATTACTTCGGGATAAACCAACACTGAACGGTAAGCCGTATCAAGGCAACCGTCTTGTGTTTCCACCACCAATTCTATCGAGTAAATAAGCGAATCTCCTGTTGTGTTTGTATAAATATGCGTGAAAACGGCTGCCGAAGTGTCTGAAGTGTCGCCATCTCCAAAATCCCAATCAAAATTGACTGCACCTGTTGATGAATTCGTGAAAGCAACAGGAAACGGCTGGCAACCAACAGCAGTGTCAACGTTGAATTGCGCTGACGGCTTGGGCATCACTTTCACGTTCTCGTAAGAGGTATCGTTGCATCCGAAGGAGTTGGTGGCAATGAGCTGCACGATGTAAGTCACGCTGTTGGTAGTCGCATTATAATAGGTGTGGGAAGGAGTTGATCCTGTGCCGGTATTTCCATCGCCAAAATCCCATTGATAGGCTACCGCACCTATGACCGATGGAAAAGAAACCGTAAGCGGGCTGCACCCCGAATCTGGGATTGCCGAAAAAGTAAAAACCGGCTCGGGGTAAACGGTGATGGTTTGTGAGGCTGAATCGGTGCAGCCGTTGGCTGAAGTAACCGTGAGCGTTGTCGTTCTGATGTCAATGAACAAGGTTTGGTTGTTGAAAATATGCGTAGGATTTTGAACCGTGTCGGTTGTCCCATCTCCAAAATCCCATAAATAACTTGTGGCACCTGTTGAACTACTTATGAAATTCACCAACAACGGTGCACAATCCAATATGGCGTCATGCGTGAAAGAGGCATCGGGAACCGGAAAAACGGTAATATTTTGGTACGTAGTATCTGCACAGCCGAAAGCTGTCTGAGCTGCAAGCATCACATTATAAGTAGAATCAACTGTTCCGGTGTTGGTAAACTGATGCGTGGGATTGGTTTGGGTGGAAGTGACGCCATCTCCGAAATTCCATGAATAAATGGTTGC
>NVWW01000043.1 GCA_002746335.1 Flavobacteriales bacterium
ATCGCAATACAATTGCACCGATTCCACCACACTGTTTGTCTACATTGGAGGGGTTTACTACGCCCACATCCCAAATGCATTTACACCAAATGGCGATGGAATCAACGATTACTTTTTCCCAAAAGGTGTTGGCATTGAGCCGGTAAAAGAGTACAAACTACTGATTTTCGACCGGTGGGGTGACCTTATTTTTGATTCTTACCGTTTGGATGACCCCTGGGATGGTACAGCACGGGCCATGGGGGGATCATCAACGGTGCAAAACGGGGTATATGTCTGGAGAGTGGAATTTACCGATGTAACAGGAATAGAACACAACCAAATGGGCCATGTTACTCTATTAGGTGGTGAGGTCAAATAATTGATGATTTGCCATTTGTAAGATATTTTTTCGCATTGCACTGGTTTTAAAGCCACTGCTAAAACTTTTGCACTCATTTTCAATGAATTCGTTAATTTCGGCAACTTAATCACTCGCTGAAAATCGCATGTTTAAGCGTTTCAATTTCATATTTTTAGCTGTCACCTGCTTACTGCAAAATAGTTATAGCCAGGTTGCCAATGACGATTGTGCAGGAGCCATTTCCCTCGGGACACTTGGCACACCTGCTGCCTGTCCCAGTGGGCAAGGCACAGCATTAACCTCTAACCTAAGCAATGTTGGCGCCATAGCGGAAAACCCATACAGCACCATCCAAAACTGTCAGCCATCAGGCAACAACATGGCTTCTCCGGCAGCAGATGTTTGGTATTCGTTCACCGTAACAGGCAATTCGCTCGACATAACCATTACCGGAGGAATTAACAATCCAAATATCGGGCTTTACGAGGGCAACTGCATCGCATTAAACCCCAGAGGATGTGCAGAAGGCACCGGGGGTTCGCTCTCAGCAACTTTCGACCAAATGCTGTCAGGAGCCACTTATTATATTCAAATAAGCGGAGGTGATGTGTTTGATCAAGGCAATTTTACCCTTACTCTTCAAAACAACAACAGTTGCAATGATTGCCTGCTCAGCTCCAGCCTTACTGTAACTCCTTCCCCGGTAAACGGGATTTATCAGTCCGGCCAAACCGTTACCTTCTGTTATACCATTACCGAATGGTCACAGGAAAACACCAATTGGTTGCATGGAGTAGTCCCCGTTTTTGGAGCAGGCTGGGATTTGTCAACACTAACCAGCATACAACCCGCAGCCACCTGTGATGGTGGCCCCGGAATATGGCAGTGGTTCACCAATGTTTCAACACCCGATGGCAATTTGAATGGGTTTTTCTTTGATGGTGACGCTGCAGGATTCCTTCCCAACAATCCGGATGGCGACCCTACCAATAATTTTGGGGATAATTGCGGCACAGGAGGAACTTCCGTTGACCCCAACCCCAACTGGCAATTCTGCTGGACGATTACCACACAGGCATGCCCACCGGCAAGCAGCGGAGCGGATATTGGAATTGAGATTTTCACTTACGCTGATGGAGAAACAGGCAACTGGACAAATATCGCCTGCCAAAACGACCCGAATTATTTGTTTTCAGCAACGTTAACTTGCTGTCCGGCACCAATAATATCAACCTCCAATTCATCATGTACAGCAAATAACGGTACGGCAACAGCAGATGGGCAAGGGACAGGACCATGGGATTACGTGTGGACCGATTCAAGCGGAACAACCATTCAAACATCTTCTTCCATAGCCGGGGCCGATAGTGTTACCGGGTTGGCACCAGGAGTGTATTTCGTAACTGTTACCGATAACAGCGATAGTTGTGTAACCACCGGTGCAGCAACAATCACCTCTTCATCGGCAACCTTAACCGTATCGGCAAATTGTACCGATGCTACATCCTCCGGAGGCACAGACGGATCTTCTTCTGCCGTACCAAGCGGAGGARYWKCWCCSTWYWCCTATWKTTGGTCTGATGGGCAAACCACCTCTACAGCAACAGGGTTAGTAGCCGGCAATTACTCGGTAACTGTAGCTGATGTCAACGGTTGCACCGGAACTGCTATATGCTCAGTAAATGAGCCACCCTTTTGTACTGTTACCACTTCTGCTACAAATGTTTCCTGCTACGGGGGCAATGACGGCAACGCTTCTGCTGCATTTTCRGGGGGAATTCCACCTTACACTTACAACTGGAGCACMGGACAAACAGATTCTATTGCAACCGGACTTGTAGCGGGAACTTATTCCTTAACCGTAACAGACAACACCCCTTGCACCGAATTCGCTTCCATTACTATTATACAACCATCTTCAGCGGTTTCAAACAACATCATCGGTGCAAATGTATCTTGCTTTGGTGATTGCAACGGAAGCGCTATTGCAAGTACATCCGGCGGTACTTCTCCTTATTCTTACCTGTGGTCGGGAGGGCAAGTGATTTCCAATCCGCAAAATCTATGTGCGGGAACTTATTTTGTAACGATAACTGATGGCAACGGCTGCACACTTGTTGACAATGTTATCATCACCGAACCAAATCCATTCACTGTTTCCATTTCAACAGCAACTTCCAATTGCGGGCAACCAGATGGTTCAGCCGCTATCACCTCGGTAACAGGTGGGCAAAACCCCGGGAACTATACCTACCAATGGGATAGCAATGCAGGCAGTCAGGTAGCTGCAACCGCCAGCGGATTAACCAATGGCACTTATTCGGTAACCATTACATCCGGCATTTGCGACACAATAGTTTCCGCTACTATCGGAAATGTATTACCTCCTATCACCAGCGCCACTGCCACCGATGCTTTGTGCAATAGTTCATGTGATGGAACGGCCACAGCAAATCCATCAGGGGGCACTACGCCTTACACCTACTCCTATTCTTGGAATGACACACAAACCGGCCAAACTGCAACCGGACTGTGCGCAGGAAATTATTCGGTTACCGTAACCGACAATAACAACGGCTGTACGGCTGTTACCAGCGTGAATGTTTCCGAACCAACAGCTATTACGCTTACCACCAATCCATTTCCAGACACCTCTATTTGTGTGGGAACAAGCGCTATAATCAGTGCAAATGCTTCTGGCGGAACTTCACCGTATAGCTACCTATGGGACAACGGCTCGACTACAAACTCTCAAACCGTTTCGCCTTTATTGCCAATATGTTACATCATCACTATTACCGATGGCAACGGCTGCACATCGGCCCCAATGCCGGTTTGCGTTGATTTATACGATTCACTGAATCCCACTGCCTTCATTGACCAAACCATTTGTGAAGGAACGCAACTCACGTTAAGTGCAACATCAACAGGAGGAAACACCAACAATCCTTATGTTTTTACATGGCTTGATTTGGCTGGGAACACGCTTGGAAACGGTTCGTTTCTCACATTTACCCCGCAAGGGAGCTACCCCAATTCTGTGCAGTATGTAATTTCTGTTTCGGATAACTGCTCGCCTTCGGCTACTGACACGGTAACGATTGACTTTTATCCTACTCCGGTTGCCACTTTTCTTCCTGATTCAACATTTGGTTGTGAACCGTTTCTTGTTACGTTGTTGAATACCTCTCAGGACTCAGCCATCAATTGCTTGTGGGATATGGGAGACGGCACTTACCTATATGATTGCAACACCATCAATTATACTTATAACTACCCGGGCAGTTATGATATTAACTTAACAATTGTTTCTCCAAATGGCTGTATGGGCAGTTCTTCCAGTCCTGGAAATGTTTTTGTAGCACCAAATCCGAATGCAAATTTTTCTTTCGAACCGCAACCCACTACCGTGCAGGATATGGAAATCAATTTTACCGACCTCTCCACAGGTTCGATTTTTATTTGGGACTGGACATTTTACGACAATAACGGACAATGGGCAGTGCTCGATACCGACTACGTGCAAAATCCCTTTTACAATTTCTCTTCTGACCCCACTGACCCGTTCATTTATCATTTGGAAGATACAGGCTCTTATCCTGTGAACCTGCATGTGACCACACCTTATGGCTGCACGGACGATACCACACTGTATGTGGAAATTGACGGGGTGTTTTATTTCAACTTGCCCAATGCCTTTACACCCAATGGCGATGGCATCAATGATTACTTTTTCCCAATCGGTATTGGCATTGAGCCATATACTAAGTTCCGCCTGATGATTTTCAACCGCTGGGGCGATGTGATTTTTGATTCACAGGAGCTGGACAACCCATGGGACGGAGTAGCTCATGAGATAGGTGGCACGGAAGTGGTGCCCAATGGCGTTTACATCTGGCGGCTCGAAGTGGAACCACTCAACGAAGACAAGATCGCGGGGCCGTTTACCGGCCATGTAACCGTGTTGAGGTAGCATACAGCAATACACCTGCTACTGAAAAACGCCCGGTAAATCCTGAGCGCTTTTTTTATAGTTTTGTTAGTATAAAAGCCCTTTACCATAAGGTGTATAAACAGCATATGTTGTTTATACAGTAGTTGGCAGCCATTAAGGGAAAATTACATAATTATTAAAAAAAGAAAGAATGAAAAAAATTAACAAACTGATCCTGTGCTTCACATTTTGCATATCCTGTTGTTATGCGCAGATAGAATTGAATCCTCATGTTAAGGAAGTAACGGTTTTTTATGTCGGTGCAGAAATAACACATGAATTAGAAGTTAAATTAGGGCCGGGGCTTAACACACTCATTCTTAAAAACGTCTCCAGTAAAATATTAACCAGAGCTGTACAGATACTGGACAAGGACCTGATCCTTATTAATGCATCTTTAGAAAGACGTTTTGCAGATGAAGAAATAAAAGAGATGGAAGATAAGAGAGAAATTTTTCAGAATCAGTTAGATGCATTGAACAAGAAAGTCAATGAGTTAAAAAACGTAATCGAAGTCAGTGTTCTTAATTCTCTTCTTACTTACTATGAAGAAAAAGGACTGGAATTAAAGAAAAAGCTGCAAAAAATAGAGACCAAAATCAAAGAGGCAAATTCAGCCAATGCCACATTTAAAGATGAACATACTGCTAATCTAAGGTTGCTGGTTTCCAATAGCAAAAATGTGGATAAGAAGGTTAGATTAAAGTACTTAACCGGTGGAGCAGGATGGGCTCCATTCTATGAGATTTTTGCTGAATCGAATAAAAAGGAACTGGATTTGAAATATATCGTTAAGATTATGAATCAAACAGGTGAAGACTGGAACAATGTGCAACTTTATTTATCCTCTGCTTTTCCCCTGGAGGCCCCGCAACGTATTCCGGAAATAAATCCATGGTACATAACGAATAAGTACGATACCGATCAAGAGCAAATTGACCAAGTAGAAGCTAAAGTTGTAGAATTATCTCTCCTTGAAGGTGTTGAATACATCGAGACCAAAGTGCCGACTACATCATTGAAAGTAGCGGTACCCACCCTTCAAACAGTACCGGCCAACGGAGCTGTTTATTCATTTAGTGTATTCACAAGCACTTTACCGATTTCTTTTGTCTATCATTCCGTTCCATCAATAGACCCGACCCCTTTTCTAATAGTGAGGGTAACTGACTGGGATTCCCTGCAGTTACTTGACGCAACCGCCAAAGTAAATCTCAATGGTACAAACGTTGGTAATACCATTGTTGAGGTAAGTGAAGCCAGTGACACATTAAATATAACTTTAGGAAAGGATGACGGTATCTCTGTTAAAAAAGCCGAAATAGGAAACAAGACTTTTAAAAAAGAAAAGAATAATAAAATAAAGGAGACAATAGCTTATGAATTTACTGTGAAAAACAATCTTAATGAAGTAGCTGAACTCTATTTATTTGATCAAATACCAGTATCTCAGACAAATAAAGCTAAGGTAATCCTTGAACAATACTCATTGGGGAAAATAGATGAAGAAAACGGTGAGGTAATGTGGCAGTACTCTCTACAGCCAGGCGAGGAAAAAAAGAATATTGAACTCATATATACAATTGAATATCCAAAATACTACCGTTCTTCCTTTTACGGTATGCGAAAAAAGAAGAGTAGATACAGAAGAACCGCAAGAGCTAAATTTTAGAATTATAACGTGGCTAACACGAGGCTATAAGTAATGGCGTGTACCGGATAAGTTTCATAAGTTCGTACTATCAAAACAGTTTGTAATAGACGACCGGAATGGTGATTATCAATCGCCACTACTTATAGTCCAATCGTTAGCAACAACCCAAAAATGAAAGGCATAATATTACGATATTGGATCATGGGACTGGGACTCAGTTTCATAACTTATATATTGATGGTAATTGGTGTAGCATACTTCAAGGATTTTAACCAAAGAGAAATGGGGGAAATCGTGCTTTTGTCCGTTGTTGGAGGAGCGTTGCTTGCTGTTGTGATTGGACTGATTAACGGGCTGAACTTCCTTTACCTTGTTAAACAGTCGACTACAATAAAGATATTCAGTTTTTATGTCCCTGCTTTCTTTTGGACGTTGATGGTCATTGAATGCGGACTTCTTACATTTCGTTCTGATCAGGAACCAGGAACTTGGGCGCCTTACCTTACGGTTTGCCTGCTAATTCCTTTGGCACAAAATATATTGGTGATTAAAAAAATAAAAGGGCAGTTGCCAACAAAAGCTACGGAACCATAGTCGCACAAAGCACACGCGCAAACCAAAACTAAGGTTCATAGCAAGAACGTTGTGCGTCATACGCACAAAACTCAAAAGGAATAGACTATGCAAAATCGAGCTAAAAGATATTAGTTGACAATGATGAAACCAATTATTGACCATATACAGATCACTGTAAAAGACTTGAGTATTGCAGAACCTTTCTATGATAAGTTACTACCCATTTTAGGATTTGATATCAACAAAAAATCAAGAGGTACAGTAGCAGAACATGAATTTGATGTCGTGGAATATACTCATCCATTATTGATTTTTGGCATCAACTCCTCAAGAGAAGCTTTTAAAGATGATACTATTCATCGCAGGAAACCAGGCGCATTACATCATCTTGCATTTAAAGCAGAATCTCGCGCTGAAATTGATAGACTTTATCTGGAGATAAAAGAGGCCGGTGCAACCATAGTTGACGAACCAAAGTTCTACCCCCAGCATGGTGAGAGTTATTATGCGCTGTTCTTTAAGGATCTGGAAGGAATCAAATACGAAGTTGTTTATGAGGAACGTGAAGCAGCGTAACCCCAATACGCACGAACGAGCAATGAAACTATTTAAAATTCTTATTTTTTATTTAATCCTTGTTTCTTGTAACGATGCATCCAGGAATAAAAATGCACAAATTGAAGAGTCAATCTCCTCATCGAGTATAAACGAAACGTTTTTACTTGTTTTGGGTACTATTCAAGATGCCGGTTCACCACACATTGCTTGTACAAAGGACTGCTGTCGGAAATTATTTATAAAACAGGATAGGGATAGAAAAGTTGTTTCCTTAGGCATCATAGATCCCGAAAACAATAAAAAATACATTTTTGAAGCTACACCAGATCTAACTGAGCAAATGAAAACGCTGAAGAAATACGCTTCTTTCAATGAAAAAGAAACTCCAGACGGCATTTTTTTAACACATGCACACATAGGCCATTATACCGGTTTAATGTATTTGGGAAAAGAAGCCATGAATGCAGCAAATATTCCTGTTTATGCCATGCCAAGAATGAAAGCATTTCTGGAAGAAAATGGTCCCTGGAGCCAGTTAGTTGTGAATAGCAACATTGCTATTCAGGAAATGAGCCACAAAAAAGAAATCCAACTTACTCCAAACGTGCGTGTTATTCCTTTTCTTGTTCCACATAGAGATGAATATTCAGAAACCGTTGGATACACCATAATTGGGCCCAATAAAAAAGTGCTTTTTATTCCAGATATCGACAAATGGGACAAGTGGGAAACTGATATTATTGAAGCCATTTCAAAAGTAGATTACGCATTCATTGACGGCACCTTTTATGACGCTGAAGAAATTAACAACAGAGATATTTCAGAAATTCCACACCCATTTATCATTGAAAGTATAAACGCGTTTAAAGGACTTCCTGCTGAGGAAAAAGGGAAAATCTATTTTATTCATTTTAATCATACAAATCCTGCGTTAAACCCAAAAAGTGACCAAGCTCAGAAAATTATTAATAATGGATTTAACATTGCTACAATTTATGATACGATCAAACTATAAATACTATTGCTAACACAAGCACATTGAAATTTGATTATACTGGAAGAACTCAGGTTTCCTTTGCCGGGAATTGGTAAGTTTGACCACTGTATTTGAATAAAGAAAATAAAATGACCGTAGAAGACATCCAGCAAATCTGTAATAAATTCCCTGCCGTCACCGAAGATATCAAGTGGGAAAACCATTTGTGTTTTTGTGTAGGCGGGAAGATTTTTCTGATACTCGGCATGGACGAAACACCCGTTACGGCCTCCTTCAAGGTACTCGATGAGGAATTTGAAGAAATGGCCGCCCGCACTGGCTTTGCTCCTGCCCCCTATTTAGCCCGATACAAGTGGGTGTGGGCGAGCAACATTGCCCAGCTAAGCAAAAAAGAGTGGGAGCACTACATCAAGCAATCTTACGAGTGGAAAAAGACCAAATTGACCGCGAAGGTTAGAAGGGAGTTGGGATTGGTTTAAGGGCTAAAGCCCTAATCGCTGGCTATATTCGCTTCAACTCCGACCTAAAAGATCAAGATTATTATGCATCAATATTCGCGTACTTTGCGTGCGTTTCGATGAACTCTCTGCGAGGAGGCACTTCATCACCCATGAGCATGGAGAACACRCGRTCGGCTTCGGCTGCGCTTTCAATCGTAACCTGTCGCAARGTGCGGTATTCAGGRTCCATAGTGGTTGACCACAACTGCTCGGCATTCATTTCWCCGAGRCCTTTGTAGCGCTGTATATTTACCGCAGTTGTRCTKCCGTTRGATTTGATTTTTTCCAGTAATTTATCCCGTTCAGCATCGCTCCAGCAATAGGTATGATCTTTACCTTTCTTTACAAGGTAAAGGGGCGGAGTGGCGATATAAATGTAGCCGTTCTCAATCAACTCATACATGTAACGAAAAAAGAAAGTGAGGATAAGCGTAGTAATATGGCTTCCATCCACATCGGCATCACACATAATGATGATTTTATGATAGCGCAACTTTTCGATGTTCAATGCCCTTTCGTCTTCCTCCGTACCAACGGAAACGCCCAGCGCTGTGTAAATATTCTTGATTTCTTCGTTTTCGAAGGCCTTGTGCTGCATGGCCTTTTCCACATTAAGGATTTTTCCCCGCAGCGGCATAATGGCTTGAAAATGCCGGTCTCGCCCTTGCTTGGCTGTTCCACCTGCCGAATCCCCTTCCACCAAATAAATTTCGCATACTTCAGGGTCCCTGCTTGCGCAATCGGCTAACTTTCCGGGAAGTCCTCCACCTGTTAAAGCGCCTTTTCGCTGTACTAAATCACGTGCCTTGCGGGCGGCATGACGTGCCGTGGCGGCCAAAATCACTTTGCTTACAATGGTCCTGGCTTCTTTTGGGTTTTCTTCGAGATAATTGGCAAGCATTTTGTTTACGGCCTGATCAACCGCGCCCATCACTTCGTTATTGCCGAGTTTGGTTTTGGTTTGCCCTTCAAATTGCGGCTCCATCACCTTCACGGAAATCACGGCAGTCAATCCTTCCCTAAAATCGTCACCACTAATGTCAAATTTCAATTTTGACAACAAGCCCGATTTTTCTGCATAGGTCTTCAACGTTCGTGTCAACGCCCTGCGGAAACCTGCAAGGTGTGTGCCTCCTTCGTGCGTATTAATATTATTCACGTAAGAATGAATATTTTCCGAAAAGGAAGTATTGTACTGCATGGCCACTTCCACGGGTATTCCCGCCTTTTCACCATCCATGTATATCGGTTCTTCAATGAGTTTTTCGCGCGTGGCATCCAAATACCCAACAAATTCCCTCAAGCCACCTTCGGAACGGAAGGATTCGGTGCGATCGCCATTGCCGTTGTTCTCATCGGGACGGTGGTCAGTGATGGTGAGGCGTATGCCTTTGTTGAGAAACGATAACTCACGCAGTCGCGAAGAAAGTGTTTCGTAAGAAAATACTACGGCCAAAAAGATAGTCTCATCCGCCATGAAGGTTACTTCTGTGCCTGTTTTATCGGTTGTGCCAATTTCCCTCACATCAGCAAGTGGCTTACCGCGCTCGTATTCCTGCTCGTGAGTTTTGCCATCACGATGCACAGTAGCTTTCAGGTGCGAGGAAAGCGCATTCACACAGGAAACCCCTACTCCATGCAGCCCACCCGAAACGTGGTATGAATCTTTGTCAAACTTGCCGCCTGCGTGCAAAACGGTCATCACCACTTCCAGAGCAGATCTCTTTTCCTTAGCGTGAAAATCAACGGGGATGCCGCGGCCGTCATCAGTTACAGTAATGGAATTGCCTTCGTTGATGTGGACTTCAATGTTATTGCAATGACCAGCAAGAGCTTCGTCAATGGAATTATCCACAACTTCATAGACTAAATGGTGTAGCCCTTTGGTGCCGATATCACCAATATACATTGCCGGGCGCTTACGCACAGCTTCCAGCCCTTCGAGTACCTGAATATTATCAGCAGAATAGTCTCCGTTTCCGTTTTGTTGCTTTGCTTTTTCGCTCATTTTTATGTTAAATTTTGAACTTGATTTAAACGTATCAAATGTACGACATTTTAAGCGATTTTAATACCTGAATTGCTAATAAAATAAACGGTTTTATTAACATTCAATATATTGATTTACAGGTAGTTATGCGCATGTCGAAAATTGCGCAACATAACGAAAGGAAAAGCAGCAATTTATTGACCTTAAAAATGAAGGGTTTTACGTTAAAACGTGTGAAATACAACTCAAAAAGAATAACTCACCCCGCCCAGCACGTTGAACCGCTGTGTTGGGTAGTTGTTCCAGCGGTAGTAGCGAACGGCCGCCAGGTTGTTGAAGTTGAGAAAGGCCGAAAGTCGGCTGCTGTATCGGTATTCCACACCCAGATTGATATCCACCAACCCATTGAGTGTTTTGGCATATACGCCATCTCTCAGTTCTTCGCCCTCTGTGGGATCAAAAGTTTTGGCGAATTGCTTTGAAAATGCAAAAATATCGACTTTAGCAATGATTTTATCTTTCAGGTTGTATTTGCCGCTGAGCGTGACTTTATAGCTTGGCAGATGCCAAGGTTTCTGCTCGTTGCGCATTTCGTAAATGAAGTAATCCCCGCGCAGCATCAGGTTTAATTTTTCACCTTGGCGGTAAGTGACTTCGCCCGAAAAATTGCTCACAGTTACCGTATCATAGATTACAGCAAATTTATTTGCGAGCGAAACGGAAGTGTCATTTACAAAAAGTGGTAGTGCTTCCACTTTCCCGCGTGATGCTTTTACATTAAATGCAATTTTCGAACTGAACGAACCACGGATACCCGCATACAACTGCGGCTTGTGATTACTATTTCTCAACTCGAGATTAGAGATAAGAAATGGATTTTCATCGGTGAAGCTACGGAAGTTATTACGCTTCACTTCGCCCGTAATTCCCGCATAGGGAATAATGATGTCGTCCACCACGTTGTATTTGAATTCAGCAATCGGTTTGAAGTAGAAGCGAGCCGTGTTATCAGCATCCATAAATATGCCCAAGCCCGCGTTGAGCCGCCATTTATCTCCGCGCGAAATAATTTGCGGGTGCAACTTTAAAATCCCATTAGTATAGTTTTCATCTTGTGAATTACCAAAGCTATTGATGTCCAACGATGCGTTCAATTTAATAAGCTCTTTGTTATAAAACTGCTGTAATTCAGCATCCACTACCACATTGTGTTCATCGGCACTGTAATTGTCCCACAAGTAGTCGTAATTTAATTTCACATCGTAATTGATGTCAGCAGAATCYTTCAARAARCTYTTMAYRCCWGCANTSAAANCCWGCTTTTGAAAAGAATTGTTTSGTRCTCTTTTTRTCGATTGYAGTGAATTCGGCAGGGTCGTAACCATAGAAATGCAGCGCATCATAATTGTAATCCAGCCCKCCCGAAGCCAAATGCTTCCGCATGAATTTCTTGCCGTAAATGTCAATGGAATTGTTACTGAACCCGCTGAAACCCGCGTCTTTGATCTGCCCTTGCGAACCAAAATGACTTGCCTGGATACCATAGGAATGCTTACGCGAGCGCGTGTTATTGTAATATATATCAGCTAATGTTGTTAAATTGCTACCAAGGCCTATCTTCACATAAGATTTGTAGAGCTTCGGCAGCTTTTCACGTTTCATTTTTGCTGGTTCGATCGGCTCCACCGTAAAAGTGGTCAGGATTTGTTTCTTCAAAATCGGGTAATTCAACTTGGGTGTTTCCACTTTCGTTTCAACAAACCCTGGGTTTTCATTGATTTTGAATGCATCGGAAATGGTAGGGTTGTAATCCTTCGAAATGTAAACGGGGTCCAATTTGAGCGTGTCGTTGCTTTGAGCGAAAGCACAACCAACACCTAAAATCAGTATGAATGCTATTTTACAAATCGCTTTCATCGGCTTCAGCTTCGAGCATGGGGTAAATGGTATCCTGCAGCATTTCTTCATCTTCAAACAATTCCTTCATGTCAAATTCATCATCAAATTCAATTTCGATTTCTTCTTTTTCTTTCAACTCTTTTTGCTTTTGCTCTGCGGAAATAATATCGTTTAGTTTTTCCTGCGCAATGGCGGTCAACCCCGCACCTTCGTAATTTTCGGTAATGCTCTGTAGCGTGTGCTTTGCCTGAAAGAGATCTCCCATCGATACATAAACATCAGCAAGCAGCATCAACCCTTTGGCAATCCAGTAATCATAAGCACCCTCGAGGTTCACTAACTCGTAAATTTCCTGCTCTGCGTTTTTGTAATCTTCCATCAGAAATTTGATGTACGCCTTGTTATATCTGGCTTCCGCACCCATAATGTTGGTAGTAAGCTCTGCGGTGGTAGAAAATTCCTGCAAAGCCAGTTCGAGATTGTTCAATTCCAAAGCAGATTTCCCACCAATCAAATGCGCTTCGATAATGACATCTTCGGAAATTTTATCGGCCACCAGCACTTTGTTAGCGTAGTCAATGGCGGCATCGTAGTTACGCAGTTTGTAGAAGCAGCGCATCTGCCCGATGCGGGATTCGAGTATGTTGCTTTTGTACTCGGCAATTTCTTCAAGCACGATGTAATTGTTGAGTGCGTCTTTGAAATTTTTGCTGTGAAAGTTGATTCGGCTTGCCTTCACCAGCGCAGTTTCAGTGAATTTGTTGATGGGCTGATGAACAACGAAATTGTAGCCTCTCACCGCATCTTCATAATTTTTGCTCTTGAATTCGCACTCTGCTTTGTAGAAATTCGCATTGAGCGCGAAAATACCGTTTTCAAATTTTTCCAAATATTTCCTAAACCCTTCGGCTGCTTTTTCGCAATTACCATCAACGTAGCGCAAATACGGGGCTTCGTAAGTAGTACTGTCCAGCAACGCCTGCGACAAGTCCACAAACGCCAGAGATTCCATGTAATTTTCGTATTCTTCTACACGGTCGGTTTTCATGTAAATGTTGCGCACCTGGGAGAGCGCCACACGCGAATCGTCATAGTTGGGATAACTGCCTACAAAGCGCTTGTATTCTTTTATTGCTTTATCGTTTTCCCCTGTATTCACATAAATCTGCCCAATATCGAGCATTGCTTTTTTCACGTAGCTGCTGTTGGGGTATTTGTTGATTACCTGATTGTAATAAGCCAGCGATCTGTTGTATTCATTCTTGAAAAAATAACTCTTACCCAACTGGAATTTGGCATCAACGGCATACTCAGAATTGCTGTGGCTTGCCAGCATTTCTTCCAGCATTTCTATTTTCCCATCCTGTTTTTGCTGAGTTCCCAACGCAACCGCTTTTTGGTACATTGCGTAGTCAGTATCGAGTTTTTTAAGCTTGATTGCTTCGGAATAAAAGTCAGCAGCGCGACTGTAATTCTTTCGAATGAAATAGGAATCTGCAATGCGTAAATAAGCGTCATTGAGTTTCAGCGTATCTTCTACTTTGTTTTTCACATATTTCCTGAACCACAGGGAAGCGTTTTTGTAATCTTCTTTTTTGAAATAAGCATAGCCGAGGTTGTAATTAGAATTGGCAAATTCGGATTGCAAGATGGCACGCGGCTCGTAAATGTACTGCTCGTAATTGGCAATGGATTTGTCATAATCCCTAATGCGGTAAAACGCTTCGCCTTTCCAATAATAGCCCTGCGTATTCAGTGATGGATCAATAGGGTATTTGTTTGCTTTCTCGAAATGAGCAATGGCAGGAACAAACTCGCGGTTGCTGAATAATTCTACTGCACGGTTGTAGGCAACATTTTGATATGCGCCTTGCAACCGAATATCGAGATTACCCATCGCTTCGAGTGAGCGCACAGCCGCCTTGTAGTTTTTTGTGGAAAGGAAAACGTTAATCAAATAGTTAAAGGATTCATCTGCCCTATCGGTTTCCGGGTAGCTTTGGATGTATTCTACAAAAGCCCCCACTGCCAATTGGTAGGGATCGTAAGCTGTTTCATAAGCGAGTTTCGCATAGCTAAACAAAGCATCTTCCTTGATTTGCAGGTCGTGCTCCATCCTTGCCGCTTCATGAAATGCGGAAAGTGCGTATTTCCTTTTTCCTGTTTTTAAGTAGCAATCCGCCAAGTGGTAATAAGCCGTTTGCGCCAGTAACCCATCCACATTGACGAGCACTTTAAAGACATCCACTGCTTTTTCATAATGGCCTGTTTTGTAGTAACAATTGCCAAGTTGATATTCATCTTCTGGAGTTAAATTATAGGTTTCCTGCTTGTACCTTTCGAGAAAAGGAATCGCTTCTGTATAGTTATTCTTTCGGTAATAAGCATCGCCAATCAATCGAGCGATTTCCGGCACACGCTTAGTATTGGCTGAATCGAGTAAGGGTTTTGCATAGGCTATCAACTCCTCGTATTTTTCCTGCAAATAGTAAATATGCGTAATGTAATAGGGAACAATGGGTGCAAATTTGGGGTGTTTTTCCAGCCGCTTGAAGCCCGTTAGCGCAGTTTCATTATCTCCGTTGCTATATGCAATATGTGAGTAGTAGTAATTGGCGGGCGCAGTATATTTGGTATCTACATCTTTAATTTCAAAGAAAGCATTGGTGGCATTTTCAAAGTCATCTTCCATAAAATAGGCATAACCCAACTTGAAGTAATACTCGGGAAATTCTTCATTGGCCAAATCATAAATTTCTACCTTGCCAAACCAATCAATTACCTTTTTCCATTTGCGCTTGCGGTAGTTGTATTTGCCCAGCTGGAAATAAGCAATCTTCACCTGCTGGCTTTCAGGATGGGTCTGAATAAACTGTTTGAAGCGGTATTCAGAATCTTTATGAAACAATTCCAAGGCGCACAATGCAGCATAGTATTCGGCATTAATGCTCACTTCAGAATTGGCATCGTCAACGGTTTTTACTGCCTGCTCGAATTTCTTTTGTGCTGCGCTGTATTTCTTTTTATTAAACAACTCAAGCGCTTCATCATAAACAGAAAGTTCAGAAGCGTAATAAGTGTTTTGCTGGGCAATTCCAGAAAAGAAAATTCCCAAAAATGAGATGCTTATCAAAAACAAACGCATAATTTCTACTTAACCGGTCAAAATTAGAAATGATACTCGCTTCCTTAATATAAAGAAAGACAAGTTATTAACGGGAAGGTGTTAAAGATTATTTTGCGACAGGAAAGTTAATTACCAACACCCGTGTAATTGAATGGTGAAATGGCTATTAATTCTTCTCTCACCTCATCACTCACATCAAGCGAATCAATAAAATGAGCAATGGTTTGTTGTGTGATTGCGGAATTAGTGCGGGTTAATCCCTTCAATGCTTCATAAGGATTGGGGTACCCTTCCCTGCGAAGGATTGTTTGAATGGCTTCAGCAACTACCGCCCAGTTGTTTCCCAAATCTGCATTGATTTTTTCTTTGTTCAAAAGCAATTTGTCTAACCCTTTTTGAATAGATCTAAATGCGATGAGTGTATGCGCGAACGGCACACCGATATTTCGTAAAACTGTTGAATCTGTTAAATCTCTTTGAAGCCTTGAAATTGGCAGCTTTTCAGCAAGATGGCTAAAAACTGCATTTGCAATCCCCAAATTTCCTTCAGCATTTTCAAAATCAATCGGATTAACCTTATGCGGCATAGCTGAAGAACCCACTTCACCCTCTTTTATCTTCTGCTTAAAATAATCCATTGAAACATAGAGCCACACATCACGACACAGATCAATAGCAATGGTATTGATGCGTTTAAAAGCATCACACAAAGCAGCAAAGTGGTCATAATGCTCAATTTGCGTAGTGGTTTTCTGGCGTTCAATGTCTAATTTTTCTTCCAGCAAGTTATTAGCAAAATTCACCCAATCTACTTCAGGATAAGCCACATAATGTGCGTTAAAATTACCTGTTGCACCGCCAAATTTTCCTGAAATCGGAATTTGTTTCAATAATTCGATTTGGTTTTCAAAACGCTCAACAAAAACGCTGATTTCCTTTCCCAATCGCGTGGGCGAAGCCGGCTGCCCGTGCGTTCTGGCRAGCATTGGAATGTCCTTCCAWTCTTCTGCAAATCCTTTCARTTTTTCAATCGTTTCATTTATCGMAGGAATCAGCACACTRTTTTTTGCCTGCTTTACTGACATTGGCACAGCYGTGTTATTAATATCCTGYGAAGTCAGCCCGAAATGGATGAACTCTTTGTAGTTGSCCARCCCCAACTCATCAAATTTCTGCTTGATGAAATACTCYACCGCYTTCACATCGTGRTTRGTGGTTTTTTCRATTACCTTAATGCYTGCCGCRTCTTCTTCCGAAAACTCCTCATAAATCTTTTGTAARTTATCAAATTTCGATTGGTCAAAATCAGCAAGTTGCGGAAGCGGCAATTCACACAATGCGATAAAATACTCAACTTCTACTTGTGTGCGGTACTTAAAAAGTGCCCGCTCAGAAAAATATTCGGCAAGTGGCTCCGTTACTTTGCGGTATCTTCCATCAACAGGCGATATGGCATTTAAGTCAGAAAGTTCCATTTCAAAAGAAGCTGCGAAGTTACAAAATTGTTATTTCTTACCTTTGGAAACCAAACTCAGAACATGAACATTGTCAGCGGCATCGGTATTGGACTGAAAACATATGGCAGGGCACTCAACCTCATTTTTTCTAATAATCTCTGGTGGTTTTTCCTGTTTCCGCTGTTGCTAAATATACTGCTTTTTATTGGCGGTATTGCCGCGATGGCATCGTTAAGCGATTTCCTGAAAGAATGGTTCGAAGGCCTACTAATCATTGAAGAATCAGAGTCATTTATGGCGTTTGTTTTTCACCTGCTGCTTGTTGCTGTCAAATGGCTCGTCCCCATTCTTTCTTACTTAATCTACTTTCTGCTCTATGCGCTGATTGGAGGTTATGTCACGTTAATTATTATGTCGCCTGTACTGGCCTATTTATCTGAAAGAACCGAAAAAATACTTACCGGAAACGATTATCCTTTTGATGCAGAGCAGCTCGCACGCGATGTGCTGCGCGGGGTAATGATTGCCATCCGAAATGCTTTTTTTCAACTGCTTTTCACCATTGGYTTTCTGTTAATCGGAATTATACCCATTATCGGATGGGCAGCTTCTATCRTTGGGATTTATTGCGTTTCGKCTTATTATTACGGCTTCGCTTTTATGGATTATTCCAATGAGCGAAAACGCTTGTCTGTTGCGGAWAGCACTGYATTCATCAAAGCCAACAAAGGCSTGGCTGTTGGGAACGGAGGARTTTTTCTYTTTACATTTCTTATTCCCTGGATCGGGCCTATTTTAGCCAGTTTCACTGCCATTGTTTCKGTRGTAGCYGCMACGCTTTCRGTRCAYGAAATWGCGCCATTTCAAAAGCAGCAARCTGCYGCTGAAATTCCGCAGCAATGATGTAATTTTGCCAAAATTTTTTCAATGCGTCCGCTAAAAATCTCTGCCGTTTCTTACCTCAACACCAAGCCGTTYATTTACGGCCTTGAACATTCAAGCTTTCTGAAGAATTTCGATTTACAAATTGACATTCCTTCKGTTTGCGCKGAAAAACTGCTCACMAACCAAGTAGATATTGCGCTKGCGCCMGTRGCCGTTTTACCCGAATTAAATGATTATGAAATCCTCACAGACTATTGCATCGGCTGTGATGGCAAAGTAAATTCAGTGATGCTTTTCAGCGAAGTACCGCTTGCAGAAATTGAAACCATTTACCTCGATTACCAGTCGAAAACGTCAGTGCTGCTGATTCAACTTTTAGCAGAAAAACACTGGAAAATTTTTCCAAACTGGTTGATTGCAACAGCGGGTTACGAATCAAAAATCGGAGAAAAAACTGCGGGATTGGTGATTGGCGACCGTTCTTTTGCTCTTCACGGTAAGTTTAATTATCAATTCGATTTAGGCGAGGCGTGGGAAAAGTTCACCGGCCTGCCGTTCGTTTTTGCTTGCTGGGTAGCAAACAAGCCAATTCCAGAAGAAATAAAAGCGGCATTTAACAAAGCCGTTGCCTTCGGGATAGAAAATAAGTTCACTTTAAAAAACGAATTGAAATTCAGCCCAATCCCAAATATGACCGTTGATGAATACCTCGAAAAGTTCATAAGCTATCAATTTGACCAGAGAAAAAAGAAAGCGCTCGAACTTTTCCTCAATTCAATTCCTGCACTGTCCCCTGAAAGTTTTTAAACGAAATCTYCKGTTTCTGATTTTGCCTTTTTAGTTTATCGTGCGATTATGTACCTTTGCGCCCAAATTTTACTGATTTGTCGTTAACATCAAAAATCCAATGAAAAAAATCTCGCTTATCGTTGCGTTAATGTCGTGTATCAGTGCATCTGCATTCATAAATCCTGATACAACTGCCCGCAGCATTTTTGAAAAAGGGCTTGACCAAATCCGCCTGCAAAAGGCACGTCATCTTTTTATGACCTATGATTACCAAGGCGCTTTGGCCATTTACGAAGCGCTTCACCTCTACAACCAATCCAATCCGATACTGAATTACCGCATTGGCGAATGCAACTTTGCGATGCGTGCTTACGAAACTTCTATTTACTACTTCGATAAGGCACAAAGAACGGCAGAAGATGTGCATAGAGAGTTGCACCTCAATTACGGAAAAGCATTACACCGCATGGGCGAACTGGATCGCGCCATGGAACAATTCGAAAAATTCAAACCAAAACTGACTGATAAGGCCAAAGATGAGTACTTGTGGGATGAGGTGAACCAAATGATTGAGCAAATCAACACAGCCAAACAAATGATGGCCAACCCGGTGAATGTTACCATTAAAAACCTCGGTGATGTCATCAATTCCAAATATGATGACCACGGCCCTTCGGTTTCGAAAGATGGCAAATTACTGGTATTCACTTCGCGCAGGCCAGAAACAAAAGGCGGACGTATTGATCCATACGATAACAAATACCTCGAAGATATTTATGTAGCCACATGGAATGAAAAAGAGAAAAAATGGGACAAGGCCGAGCAGGCAAAAGGCCGTCTCAATACCGAAGATCATGATGGCTGCCTGAGTTTATCACCCAATGGTGAGGAAATCTACGTATACAAAAACGAAGGCGATGCCGGTAGCGGCTCGGGCGACATTTACGTTTCGCGGATGAGTTCTTCGGGCAAGTGGGGAACGCCAAAAGAATTGGGAAAAACCATCAACACTACTTATTTTGAGAGTTCGGCATCAATAACTGAAGATGAAAATAAGCTCTTTTTCATCAGCGAAAGAAAAGATGGGCTGGGGAGTGGTGACATTTGGATGGTGGAAAAAATTTCACGCAAAGAATGGGGCGAGGCCAAAAACTTGGGCGATGTGATTAATACCTCCGCAGATGAACGTATGGTTTTTGTCCACCCCGATGGCAATACGCTTTTCTTTTCATCCAATGGACGCAACACGATGGGCGGCTACGATATTTTCATGTCAAAATTCGAAAACGGGCAATGGGCCAAGCCCACCAACCTCGGCTATCCCATCAATACTGTGAATGATGAAATCAACTTTACACTTACTTACGACAACAAAAGGGCCTACACTTCAGCCTTCAAGTATTCCGGCTTGGGCGAAATTGACATCTACGAAATTGACCTTTCTAAGCATAAAATTGTAGAGCCGAGGGAATTACCCAAAATTGAAATGATTACTGTAACAGGCACCATTTATACCACTGACAGCGCAGGTGTTTCCGGCTGTAAAATTGAGTTGATTGAAAACGCAACAGGCAATTTGATTAAAGAAAAAATAACAGACAATAACGGCCAATACAGTTTCATCGTTGAAAAAGGAAAGGTTTACCGCTTCATTGCTAAAAAAGCGGGCTTCATCACTACCGAATCAGCCGAGATTAAAACCAAAGACATTGAAGGAAAAGAGCTGGTGAAGAATATGATTTTGAAACAGTAGACGTCTGCCTTCCCAAAGTCGTGAGCTTTGAAAAAGCTCAGTGGCCTGTTCCAACTGGTGCTCTCACTAATTTCCAGTCCTGTTGATTGAAAATCTCATCTAAAAACTTTCCAAATTCGCGTAACTCATCAGGATAGTTGTGGCGTGCTTTGATGAGCTTCTTCTCGTTATCAAAATTTAGCGCGATGTACATGCTCGGCAAATCAGTTACCCGGCTGTCATAAATATCGTTGAATTTATAAAAGCCGATTTTTTCTGCTTCTGCTTTTATTTTTCCCATGTCGCTCTTAGAGATTCGTGCAGCGTGTAGCCCCATTTTGTCCACATTCATTCTGCCTTCAAAAGTTGCATAACCGCTTTTGTGCAGCTTCGCTTTGAAAGCGGGACACCTGCCGTAACAGGGCGTGCGCTCTATGCTGGCAAAAACCGAATCAGACATTTCGGCTAAGCGTTGCTGCACATCACTTGGCTGATCCGAAGGACTCTCGGAGGAGCGGGTGGTTTCAATGACTTTCACCTCTGGATTACTCACTGCATTTGGTTGTTTTTCCGTGTTGGCAGCAGCAATCTCAGCAGTTTTTGGTGTTTCTTTTTGAGTGCCTTGCGCTTTTTTGGAAGAAGAACATGCCATCAAAAAAGCCAACGAAATAATAGGAAATAGCAGTTGTTTCATTTTGAAAATTTTGTTTGTGAATTTACAAAAAGCTTGCCAGCCTGAGGGTTTTGTGTTTTGGGAGGTAAGTTTGATAATTACTGTTACTGCTCGCTACCGCTTCTTCTTTGCCTTAGGTGATTGATATCCCCGTTGCTTGGCCATATCTTCCAGCCGGTTTTGGAATTTGGACTTTTTCTTTGGCGGCTTTTTCTTGTTTTCTTCAATTTTTCTGTGAATCGCATCCTCATCAATAAACCATTTTTTAATCACCAACTGCTGGATAACGGAAATGATGTTGGCTAAGAAATAATAGTAGCTCAGCCCGGACGAATAACTGTTGAAGAAACCCAGTAGCATCACCGGCATAAAATACATCATGATTTTCATCTGCTGCGCTTGGGGACCGCTACTCATGGTCATCTGCATGTTGTATTTACTGTATAAAAAAGTAGATGCGGCCATAAAGAGGGTAAATAAACTCACATGATCGCCATAAAAAGGGATGCTAAAGCCTAAGTCATAAACTGAATCATACGAAGAGAGGTCATCAGCCCATAGAAAACCCTCCTGCCGCAACTCTATTGAAGCCGGAAAAAACCGAAACATCGCATATAAAATCGGCATTTGAATGAGCATCGGCACGCACCCCGCCATCGGGTTCACTCCTGCCTGGCGGTAAAGTGTCATGGTGGCCTGCTGCTTTTTCATCGGTTCGGCATCTTTGAATTTCTCATTCAGCGCGTCCACTTCAGGCTTCAGCACACGCATCTTCGCACTCGATTTGTAAGTTTTATATGTAATGGGGAAAAGAATGAGCTTGATGAAAAGAGTAAGTAGAAAAATGATCATACCATAGCCCAAATCAAACCCCTCGAGAAAATTAAAAACAGGAATAACCATCCACTCATTCACCCACCCGAAAAGACCCCAGCCAAGGTCAATCTGTTCTTCCAGGCCAATGTTGAGTTCGCTTAATGTTTGGTAATGGTTTGGGCCAAAGTAGAATTTAAGGTGAATGCTGGCCGCATCAGCATTTGAAAAAGGCAACTCCAGGCTGGCAGCGAGGTATTTGGTATAATCGTTTGTAATACCTTCCATATCCTTGCTTTCCACTTGCGAGCCGCTGGCAAAACCCTCTTCAGAAATAATGCAAGCGGAAAAGTACTGCTGCTTAAAGGCAATCCAGTCGGTCTTTGCCACCAAGTTGATACGCTCTGATGTGGTCTCTGATATGTAGTCCACCTCATCGTTTTTGAACTTGTAAAAAACAGTAGTGGTTCTGCGCTCATTTTCAATGCTTTTCTCTTTGGTAGGCGCATGGATGCCCCAATCAAGCACCATGCTCTGCTGGTTGCTCTTCACCACATTGCCCAGCCGTACCAAATTCACATCAAAGTCAACCACATAGCTGTTGCCGCTGAGTGTGTAAACATATTCGAGATATTGATCCTTCGAACCCGCAAACAACCGCATGGAAATAGCTTTGACATCTTCGCCTTCTAAGGCAAAGGATTTTTTGCTTGGCTCAAAAAACAGGCGATTGGTCTCAATCAGCCTATTGCGGCTTTCATAAAAATTCAAAACAAAATCAGAAGAATCCTTATCAAACAGCATCAACGGCAACGAGTCGTGGGTTTGGTAATCTTTCAACTCCACTGAAGCCACTCTTCCACCCAGCGTAGAAAGCGTTAAAATAATTTTTTCATTTTCGATGGTGATGAATTCTTCTTCACCCCTGGCTGCACCGGCAAACACGCCAACCTGACTCGCTATCTGAACTGCTTTGATGGAATCATTAATCGCTTTTTCTGAAGCAGCTAAAGCGTTGGCTTGAGCGGGATCTCCATTGATTTTCTGCTCTAATTCCTTTGTTACCTGTTCGGCCTCCAACAATTTTTGAGACTCGATTTGAGCGATCGAATCCCTGATTTGCTGGTGTCTGATACGCTCTTCTTCGGAAGGCATCGTGTAATACATATACCCCACGAACATCAATCCGAGCAACAAAGCTCCTATAAGTTGATTTCTATCCACTAGCTCAATTTTAAAGCGGCAAAGATAGCATTACATGTTAGAAAGTAGGGGGTAGAAAAACAGAAATTGGAAAAGAGTTACTCAACCGGTTTTAACTCAGCAGCTTCAACAGCGGCTTTCACAAAATGGACAAACAACGGGTGGGGATTCGCCACGGTGCTTTGGTATTCAGGATGAAACTGCACGCCCACAAACCACGGGTGGTCTTTCAATTCCATGATTTCCACGAGATTTCTGTCGGGATTGATGCCGGCAGCCACCATGCCATGCTTTTCAAAATCAGCAAGATAATCGTTGTTGAATTCGTAGCGATGACGGTGGCGTTCAAAAACATCGGTTTTGCCATAAACATCAAACATCTTCGTGCCTTCAATCACCCGACAGGGATAAGCGCCCAACCGCATGGTACCTCCCTTGTCAGAGATTTTCTTTTGCTCTTGCATCATATCAATCACAGGGTGCTCACAGTCAGGTTTGATTTCGGTGGTGCTCACATCTTCAAAACCGATAACATTTCGCGCAAATTCAATCACAGCGCACTGCATTCCCAAACAAATTCCGAGAAAAGGAATGCCGTTTTCACGCGCATAGCGAATGGCTTCGATTTTTCCGTTAATGCCCCGAGAACCAAATCCCGGAGCCACCAAAATACCCTGCAAGCCAGCCAGTTTGTCCTGCGCATTTTCAGCACTTATTTCTTCGGAGTGAAACCACTTCAAATCCACTTTGCATTCGTTCGTGGCAGCTGCATGTATAAACGATTCGGCTATGGATTTGTAGGAATCCTTCAGTTCCACATACTTGCCCACCAACCCTATTTTAACAGTTGTTTTGGGATGATTCAGCTTGTGTAAAAATTCCTTCCACATGATTAAAACCGGCTTGTTGTCAATGGGCAGATTCAGCTTGTTGAGCACTACTTCATCGAGCCTCTCTTTTTCCATCAGCAGCGGCACTTCATAAATAGAGGCCGCATCACGGGCTTCAATTACCGCTTCATCCGCAACGTTGCAAAACCGGGCTATTTTCAGCTTTAAATCTTTGCTAAGTGAATGTTCTGTTCTGCAAACTAAAATGTCAGGCTGCACTCCGCTTTCGAGTAACGTTTTCACCGAGTGCTGGGTCGGCTTGGTTTTCAGCTCGCCAGAAGCTGCCAGGTAAGGAATCAGCGTGAGGTGCACCGAAAGGCACCTACCCGAGAGCTCCCTTTTCAACTGGCGTACGGCCTCGATGTAGGGCAGCGACTCAATGTCGCCCACCGTGCCTCCGATTTCTGTAACCACAATATCGTATTCACCCGTGTTGCCGAGGATTTGAACACAGCGCTTTATTTCATCGGTTATGTGGGGAATCACCTGCACGGTCTTGCCGAGGTAATCGCCCCTGCGCTCGGCATCAATCACATTTTGGTAAATGCGCCCGGTGGTGATGTTATTCGCCTGCGAAGTGGGAATGTTGATAAAGCGCTCATAGTGCCCCAGGTCCAAATCGGTTTCGGCACCGTCATCGGTAACGTAACACTCCCCGTGCTCATAGGGGTTGAGTGTGCCCGGATCAATGTTGATGTAAGGGTCTAACTTTTGGATGGTGACTGAATAACCCCTTGTTTGAAGCAGTTTTGCGAGAGAAGCTGAGATAATCCCCTTGCCGAGTGATGAAGAGACACCGCCCGTAACGAAAATGTATTTGCAGGATTGCGACACCAAGGGTAACGTTACGGGGTGCGAATGTAGAAACATTTGGGAAAGTAGGGAAATAATCCTTGCAAATATCTTGCTTATGTGCTGCAAAGCGACTACTGGCGATAACACTCACAGCCGATACACAACCCTAAATACCGATAAAATTTACACTCACACGATCCACAGGGAGTTTCAGGAGCTGCGTTGTCCTATTGAGAATGCGCAGATTTTCAGTAATTTAGGCGGGTTATTCTATAAGATGTATAAACGGCATGCCGTTTATACATACGTTAGCCACAATTTGAAAACCCAATAAATGAATCTTGAAGAAGTAATAAATTGGACCAATAAAAATTCAGGCTTTTTGGGGCTGCTTCTTTTTGCCGGTTCTTTAATCGCTGGTTGGACAAGTGGGCTTTTTAAATCACTTATTAAAAAGCCAAAGCTTAAGGTTCGCTTCATTGATAAACTTTCGTTTTATAGCTTCTTTTACACTGGAAATAAATGGTTTCATAAGGAGCTAAATGAAGAATTTGAATTACATAAAACAGGCTTTGTTGTATATATGGCAATTTCAAATATTGGAAGTGCTCCAACAGCTATTGACAAAATATGGATTGGATATAAAAAGAATACCATTAAGAATAAGTTATTTAGAAAAAACCTGAACTGGCTTGCCCAATGGCACTCAGTTGAACCTTTCAGAATTGAATTGAATAATGGAAGTATGATTGAAATCCAAAATCTAAGGACCAAGAATAATGTTTTAGACAATAGGGATCATAATAGGATAGATTTAGGAAGCTCAATAATAGGTGCTGCATATTTTGAGCAACCTGAAGCTTGGGGCAGTTTGAATCCTCAGCAAGATGAACAAGGGCTTATAAATGTAATCGTGAAAATTAGAGATGTTTACCAACGTTCTTACAAATTCAAAACAGTTTTAAAACAATTGCCAATTGAAGAAGCAAGAGCTTATAACGAACACTTTGGAAGTGTAGAACAGTTGACCGTCAAAGAACAAAAAAGTGGTTAACAAAAAATAAACATCATTAAAACAGGTGTTTATCAAGACCGTAGCACATTGAAATCCTAATTTGAAAAAGCTAATTACGATATTGATTTTTAGTCTTATTGGGCTTGTGACTTTTGGACAAGTGACTATCAAATATAAAATTGATTGTGACTCTATATTAGAGTACAATGAAGATGTTCATAGACCAATTAAAAATGTCTGGTTTATGGCTGCGGTAGATTTAATTAATCCAAGTAATTGGAAAAATAAAGACACCATAAACTTATCGACTTTTACGACTGACAATCTTCAAAATCAAATGCCAATTGTCGTTGTGAGCGCTCCACATGTAGAGAATAACAATAAAGGAGAAATAAGTTTTTCATCATTAATATATTTCGAACATGGTGAATATGGCGAAAATTCTGACAGCAGTTATTATGCGGACTTTTCCATTAAAAACGACATTCTAATTCTTAAAGAGAAATATTGGTGGTCAAAAGGTAAGGGACGAGAATATAAATTTAAGATTGTTTGGACAGGAATCAATTGTTGTAAATGGATTAGATTAAACCCAACCAAAAGAAAAATGTACCCTAAGCCAATCAAGAATAAAGACAAAAAGAAATTGATAACTGTTAAAAATTATTAAAGCATAAACGTGCTACAACAATGTATATGAAATCATAGCCGCCTAACGGCATGCTACGCTTCATATACGAACCGTTATATCACATTAGAGGAAAAATAGAATAATGCAGACAGATAAGCTTTTAGGAAGTTACAATTGGGGAATACGAACCGGAGGAAGTCTAAACTCAATGGATAAAATTGGTTTGGCTATCAAGGCAATTTCAATGCGCTTGAATAGAAGATTTCGTATGAGTAGAGAACCGATAGAGTTTAACCTTGATAAAATAAAATTGCCCGACAGCAAGCTTATTGCATTGACCCTTGAATACATTAATGATGTTCACAAGGAACCTTTACGTAATCATTGCCTAAGAACGTTTGTGATAGGTGATATTTTTGGTCAGTCTGATAAACTGAAATATGATAAAGAACTATATGCAATTTCAGCCTTATTGCACGATTTGGGACTAGAAGATAACCGTTGCTGTCTTCACACGCATATAGACTGTTTTGCGATTGAGGGAGCAAAAGAAGCTGGTATTTTTTTAAAAGAGCACGGACTATCAGATGAAAAAATAAAAATTGTTCAAGATGCAATTGCTTTCCATTTAAACCTAAAGATTCCCAAACCACTTTCGGAAGCGTACCTTTTAAATAAAGCATCCGCAACTGACACCATAGGATTATATAGACACGAATTATGCGACACGACTGCAACTCAAATTACTGACAAATACCCAAGATTAGGATTCAACGAAGAGGTTCATCAGATGCTTAAGAAGCAATGTGAAATCAGACCTAAATCAAGAATTAGTTTTCTTTATTCCAATGGATTTGGAGGATTGTTGAAGGAAAATAGATTTGATAAAAAAGTACTATAACAATGTATAAACGATAATAGGCTCGATTCCTCGACCACTACGTTATACTAACCGTTGTCCGCAATTAGAAGAACTAAATGAAAACCACATTATCTAAAAAATACATTGATCGATTAGCCGCACTTAATGATCAGTTATGCTTTTTCCAGTTTAACAGAAATGAGCTAAATAAAAGGTTAAGTGAATTTGGCACAAATGCTCATTCTTTATTTACACCTGATGTGTTTGCCCAAAACAGCATGGCTTCTCGAATAAATGTAACCATCGGTGATTTGCCTAGATTCCAAGAGCTTAATCAAACATTTACGTTTGGGGCTTACATTTCTACAAGCTATGAAGTAATAAGTTATTATCTAAGAGATAGTTTGGATTATCTTCAAAGCATAGAGCCATTAACTTTTCAGCTAACAAATGATCGACAGTTAGAAGAAAAATATTCATTAACGCTTACTTCATCTGGATGCTCACCTATTCAAAGGGAATTAATTGACACTTTGAAGTACATCAGATTAAGAAGAAACCACTTTACCCATCTCGCTGATGGTTTAGACCCTCATTTTGCCAATCTGATTGCAACTTCAGGAATAACGTTAAATAATTTTTGGGCAGGAACAATAATTGGACTTGATTTTACGAGCACCAATGTTTTAATGTTCAATGAAAGTGAGACAATTGACATTCTAATGTTGCTTCGTATTATAGTTGAAAGACTTGATGCTTATCTGGCTTCAAATCTTTCTGCAACAGGTATAATTACATTCATAGCTGATAGAGAATTCTCCTCTAAACCTCAAAGAATAAATAATGATGTTGTTAAACAGAGAATAAGCAAAGTTAAAACTCTTGGCAAGAAGGATTTTGGAATAATGTTGGTCGAATCTGATATTGACCCTATCGTACGAGTAATTGGAAAGAGGTAATGAACATATTTTGGCCAGTATATAAAAATCTTGAATCCGAATTCAATAAATTAATGCATTATGTGCATGTAGATGATTCCCAACTGAAAGTCTACTCCTCAAAAATTGCTGATATACTATTAAGATCTGTTGTTGAAATTGAATCCATCTCAAAAGAATTATACTCAAAAAATGGCGGAACTAAAACTGATCACATAAAATACGTTGAAGACGCAATTAAACATTTGATCAAAATATGGGCAATTGATAAAAAACTGGTAATAATCACTTCTTCTAATTGTTTTCTTTCAAAGACGGAATTATTCCCTTTTATAAAGAATACAACAAGAACTGGAAAAAGAACCAAAACCTATAGCTGGAACAATGCTTATCAAGACATAAAACACGACCGAGGAAAATACTTCGCCCAGGGTAACATTAAATTCTTATTCGATGGTATGGCAGCTCTGTATTTACTGAATATTTATTATGCAAACAATTCGTTCCAACTTGAAAAAGACAGTAAAGGATTATCAATATCACCAAATTTAGGATCAGACATATATTCTGTAATAATTTCAAAATGTTCAGATCATGATGACGAAGGTAATTATATCAAAGGTGAAGACTTTGAACAGAGTACATACTTCATAAATCATACAAAAGAAACTTCAAAAGTTTTCTTCGATTCAATGAAAGAATTTCAAAACGCAGCTAACGAGTTAGCTTTAAAACATCCAAAAACTCTGGAGTACTTAAAAACGGTAGATGCCTCCAAATTAAAAGGAAACTGGTTATGGGACGCGCTTGGGAAAGACGATTACGTAAACATTTTGAGAAGAGCTCAGCAACAAGCACCTATCAAGGGAGAGCAATTACAATATGAAGCAGTATTGAATATGAATCAAGAATTAAAAGCACATAACAAAACCTAAACTGCATTAAAACGCAGTTTAGCCAAAACGTTGTGCGCAACCTGAAAGAATAAAAGTGGAAATTAAATATGATAAAATTGGAGTTGGATATGATTTAACTCGAAAAGCAGACAAAGACTTAACTGAAAGGTTTTTCCAGTATCTCAACCCAACCAAAAGTGGTCTTTATTTGGACATCGGGTGTGGAACAGGCAATTACACGAATGAGCTTCACAACAAAGGACTTGATTTCATCGGCATCGATCCGTCAACGGAAATGCTCGACAAAGCAAGGAAAAAGAATGATCGCATCAATTGGAGAATTGGGATTGCTGAAAAAACAGGTTTAGCATCTGAAAGCGTTAACGGAGTTATTACCAGTTTGACTATTCACCATTGGGCGGACTTAGAACAAGGGTTTAAAGAAATGTACCGAATCCTAAAAAATGAGGGTAACATTGTAATTTTTACTACAACACCGGAACAAACTAAAGGATATTGGTTGAATCATTACTTTCCAAAAATGATTAAAGATTCAGTCGAACAGTTACCTTCATATAATAGGGTAAAGCATCTATTGCTTAGTGCAGGATTTCAACTAATAAGAACGRATACCTATTCGGTGAAACCAGACTTGCAAGACTTATTTCTATACAGCGGAAAGCATAATCCTGAATTATACTTCAAAAAAGAAATAAGAGCTGGAATTTCGTCTTTCTCTTCTCTTGCGAATAAAGATGAAGTAAATAAGGGGTTAGTAGAACTCAGAAAAGACATTGATACCAGTAAAGTAGAACAAATAATTAGGTCTCACGAGAATAACTTAGGGGACTACCTATTCATAATTGGGAAAAAGGCAGCGCACAACAAAGATAGCTGATGCACAACCGCTATTTTGAAAAAAACGACTCAGAACAGGCTCCTTTCCGGGGCTTTATTTTGCGCTACAGCTGAAAAAACGAAAGCTTATACAAGCTCAAAGCCTGCGGTTTATTGTATATCTTCGATACAATAAAAGTCGGATTAACGGGCCATAATAAAATATGCCGCGAAAAATCTGGGGTTTTGTGATACAAATACCCAATAAACATAAGAAGAGCAATTGCAGGTGCTAAAAGAGACATCCAAACCCAGCAGGAAACTAAAAGTCACCTACCTGCAATCCAGAAACATCCCGAAAGATCTTTTGAAAGACCTGTGGAAGCTCCGTTTGGAGTACTTTACACTTGGGAAAAACGTTAGCGAGCAATCTGACCATCATCCAAAAGTTTTTACATTTACCTTTTAAAAAACAGCACTATGGCATCAATGGCAAAAAAATACACAAATGACTTGCACAAGCACTTCAAAACCTATTATGCCAACTGGCTTCCCGGTGACCCGGTGCTGCTGGGCGATTACGGTGAATTAAAGGGAAAGCTCTTCGACCGAAAAGGAAACATCACCAAGGATTTCGGCATCGAGTTCGATGTTTTTAAAGACCCTACTGCAGATGATTACGCATATACCTCTGCCAATGCCGTTGACTTGAAATTTCATGTGAAAGGAACTATTCCGCAAATCTCCACCAATGCGGCCATTGAAATCGGATTCAAAAGCGAAAACGCTATTTTTTTCCAAGCAACCAAATGCACTTTCGATTCGATTGACAGCCAGCCGTTAGTGCTCAACAAAGTGAAAGAGGCATTTAAAGAAAACAAATTAAGGGGCTATGCCGTGGTAACGGAAGTGGCAAATGCCGCTTCTTGCAATATTGTAATTTCCGGCAGCAGCGGAGGAGGTATGGTGCTCGAAGCAAAAAGTGAACTGGTGGAAATGATTGATCTGGCCGATGCCGCGCTGGAATTGAAAGCAGTGAACGAAAACAACATCGGGCTCAAAGTGGTTTCATCAAAAGGACTTACTCCACTTATCGGTCTGGAAAAAATTTAAAACCTCCAGTTCAGCCCCACACTGGGCAGGATGGGCAATTGGTCAACCCTTTTGTTTTTAAAACGGTCTATGAAGAAAATGTTCTGGCGATTATACGCGTTGGTTACCCCGATATTGGCTTCAATTATGGAATTTTCGGAGAGGTAAAACTTGCGTTTTACGGTCGCATCCAGCCGGTGATAATACGGCAACCGCTTGGAATTGATTTCGCCATAGGAGAAGCCGAGCTCCCCGTTTTCCGTTTCGTACGGTGTGCCAATTTCCGAGAAAGTGATTTTTTCATAAAATCCTGCCGTGGGCCTGAAGGGAAACCCAGAACCTAAATTCCAACGAACACTTGCTTCCCAATGGTGGTCTTTGCCAAAAATATAAGTGGCGAGAAAATTCATATTGTGCCTGCGGTCAAAAATAGGATGGTATTCAACAATGCCGTCCCAACGGTTCACAACTCCAAGCGAATATACAGCCCAAACATACAACTGCTTGTAGTCATATTTCAGCACAAAATCCACCCCATAGGCATCACCGGTTTCTATGATGAAGTCCTCTTTAAATACATCAGGCCGATTGGAATTATCAGGCGTATCTTCGAAAATCTTGTTGCGGTTAAGGTTGGTCAGTTGGGTAAATTGCTTGTAGTAGCCTTCCACATTTACATTGATGCGCCTGCCCAAATCTACCTCAAAGCCAACAATGGCGTGATTGGCTTTTTGCAGGGCATGAGTGCGTTCCTTTATGTTGCCGTTTTTGGAGGATATGCTGTCCTGCAGATCATCCGGCCCGGAAAGGAAGCCGTAAAAAAGATTCACCACATCCCGGTCAGAATTGGCGCTTATAAGATTTTGCGAGTACATACCGGCAGCCAGTTTCACCCTAAAGTTGTCGCTCACATTATACTTAAACCCAAACCTCGGCTCGGGAGAATAATCGTTGAGCGAAGCATAGTATTGTAATCTGAAACTCGGTTCCAAAATGAGTTTGCCGAAATTCCACTTGTATTTCAGATAGCCTGACAGTTCAGTAGTGTTTTGCTTATCGCCATTTTTCTGCCCCAGCGCATTGAAAAACTCGTAATCGGTTGCAAAGCCCAACACCTCCACTCCGTATTTCACTTCGTTATCTCCAATAAAATAAGTAAAATCGAATCCGAGATTAAACCCGTCAATGGCGCTGAAGCGTGGGTCGAGATCGCTTTCCTTGAGTGTTATGTCATATTGCGAGTAGGCAAAATTGCCTTCCACAAGAATGGGCGTGTTTCCTGGCACCAGCACAAAATTGCCGCCTAAACCCCAAGTGTTCCAACTCAGGTCAGATATGAGCTGCCAGTTGACCCAATCCCTGAAGTTGAACCCGAAAATATTGAACTTGCTGCCGCTTTCACCACTGAACGACATTTTTCCGTACAAATCTGTGTAACCGAAGGGCAACCCTTCAGGATTCGGCACTAATTTGCCGTTCTCATCAAACTTGTACTTGTAAGTGGACTTTGAGGTGTAGTCAAGATAAGAATGCTTGGCCGAAAAAATAAAGGATGAAGATGAACCACCTTGTTCTTTTGCCTTAAAAATAGGGCCTTCGGCTAATAATTTGACACCAAAAGTGCTGAGACCGACTTTTCCTGCATATCGTTTTTTGTTACCATCGCGGGTAGTGATGTCCATTACAGAAGAAATGCGCCCCCCGTACTCGGCATTAAAGCCGCCTGTGTAGATATCGGCATTGCGCATAATATCAGTATCAAACACCGAAAACAGCCCGATGGAATGGAAGGGGTTGTAGATAATCATGCCATCGAGAAGCACCTTGTTTTGAATAGGTGAACCTCCACGAATATAAAGCTGACCGCCCTGATCTCCTGTAAAAATAACCCCGGGCAATACTTGCAGGTACTGCGCGATGTCGGCCTCCCCGCCTATTGTTGGTATTTGCTTGATTTCCTTTGGCGTTATTTTCACCACCGACATCTTTACTTCGGTTTTGGCCTCCTGCTTTTCGGCAGAAACATTAAACATCTTAAGGGAGATTGACGATTTCTTCAAGAATAATTTTTTGGTGATGATTTTATTGGCTTCAACAGTAAGGATCTGTTTCAGGGTATCAAATCCCAAGAAGGTGACCATGAGATTGTACTCACCGGATGGGATTTTGGTGATGGCGTAGTAACCGTTGACATCGGTGGCTGCGCCAATACTGGTACCCTCGAGGTAAACATTGGTGAATATGACCGGCTCACCTGTATCTTCGTTATACACAAACCCACGGATAGTACCTGTCTGGGCCATTGCTAAACAAGTAAATAGTAAAATGGAGAATGTAAATAGTGCTCGTTTCATCACTTGAAATTCAGGCGCGCCAAAAGTAGGAATATTCGACAAACTTCAATTGCCTAATTCAATGACGCTACAAGGCGGATGTTTGAGTGGTGGGTTTGGGGGGGTGAGTGGTGGGGGTTTGCGGAACGTTCTTAATAAAGCGCGTTTTTATGCGCTTTATTTTTTGTTGTAGCACGTTTTTTCATTTCCACGTCATTAATGCAGTTATAACACCCAATATTGCAGTCATTGGAATCAGAAAATATGTATTATGTTGTTTTCTGCCATGTTTTGATAATTTACCTAATCAAGATACATTCCGATTGTCAGGTATAAACTGAACGCCAAGTTTGACAAAAGAAACAGATAATAGACTACTAATAATTTACGCTTAAATAACTTTTTCAAAGCCCAATAAAGAAGTGTCAAAACTAGACCTAAACAAAGAAAAAATGCAGGAACATAGGCTAATGCCAATTCATGACCTGGAGACATTGAAAGAGTTTCAAAGAGAATAACGACAAATACACTTGAAAAAAATATCAAATATGGTTTTTCATACCAATTTGAAACAAGGTTAGTATTGCTATTATTATTCTCTATTTTCATTCTCTATATTCTCTTACTTACACGACATGCCCAAATGTGCTACAACGATTGCCTAAAGTGTCGTTTTAATGCACTTTAGGTGCTGTTCCGCAACTTACGAAAAAAAATCGAGAAAAGTTTCACTTCTCAACCCGCC
>NVWW01000044.1 GCA_002746335.1 Flavobacteriales bacterium
AAACCGTTAATGGCTGCCAAAGCCCATCTGATACGGTAACCCTGACGATTTACTCGATTCCCGTCATGCCTGTTGCTTCAGATGATACGATTTGCGAGTTTGTGTCAACGCCTGATTTCATTTCAACAGGAGCCAACGTACAATGGTACAGTGATGCGGCATTGACTACCATGATTTTTGCCGGAAACCCTTATGTTCCGGGAATTACAGCGTCCGGGCTGTACAACTTCTACGTCACGCAAACTGTGAACGGCTGTGAAAGCCCGGCAGACACTTCCACCTTATTAATCAAAGATATTCCCGATGCGCCTGTGGCTTCAGATACGACTGTGTGCTACAACGACCCGATTCCCGATTTGACGGCAACGGGAACTAATATCAAATGGTATGATGATGCCGGKTTGACCARTTTGGTTGGAAYAGGAAACACYTTTGCCACGGGRCAAACGACCATCGGCTTMTATACCTATTGGCTTACCGATAGTTTAAACGATTGCGGTCCTGGTCCGGCTGATTCRGTTATTTTGACGATCGATACTGTCCCAAGTTCACCRGYAACTTCCGATACTGCTACTTGCTTTGGYAACCCGGTTCCCGATTTAACGGCAACTGGTACAACAATTACATGGTAT
This sequence comes from Flavobacteriales bacterium, assembly GCA_002746335.1. Classification (GTDB taxonomy): domain Bacteria; phylum Bacteroidota; class Bacteroidia; order Flavobacteriales_H. The sequence goes on from NVWW01000044.1 coordinate 633, forward strand.
GATGATGTGGGACTGACCAACGTGGTAGGAACGGGCAGTTCCTTCAGCACGGGGCAAACGGCTGTGGGCGTTTACATTTATTATGTCACTGACAGCATTGGTAGTTGCGGAATGGGCGGTTCGTCTTCAGTTACGCTTACGATTAATGCCGTTCCTGCAGTACCTTCGGCCAATGACACCACTGTTTGTGAAAATCAAACCATTCCTGATTTAATTGCTGTTGGTGCAAACATTCAATGGTATAGCGATGGTGGTTTGACAATATTGGTAAATTCAAACGATACTTTTGTCACTGGACAAACCATACCGAATACTTATACTTATTACGTTACTCAAACAGTAAATAATTGCGAAAGCCCGTCCGATACGGTTACGCTCATTATCAACGCGATTCCTGCTGCGCCTATAGCATCTGACACAACAGTTTGTGACAACGCCACAATTCCGTCATTGGCAGCAGTTGGCAGCAATATTGAATGGTTCAGCGATGGCGGTTTAACAATATTGGTGAGCAGCAATGACACTTTTGCAACAGGCCAAACTACAGCGGGAACATATACTTACTACATCACTCAAACTGTATTGGGTTGCCAAAGTCCATCAGATACGGTAATCCTTACGATTAATGCTACGCCACTTGTGCCGGTTGCCAACGACACTTCGATATGTGATGGTGCGCCTGTTCCAAACTTAACTGCAACCGGAACTAACCCGAAATGGTACAGCGATGCAGGGCTTACTACTTTGGCCGGAACAGGAAACTCATTCAATACCGGTCAGTCAACTCCGGGAATTTATGTCTATTGGGTAACCGATAGTGTAAACGGCTGTACCAGCGGGGCTGACAGCGCTACGCTTACCATCAACTCGCCTTCGATTGCTGCCACAGGTATTAATACAAGCGCAGATAGCACCTGTCCGGGGCAGGTGGTGATTCTAAGTGTTTCAGGCGGGACATTGGGCGTGGGCGCCAATTGGATGTGGTATGCCGATAGCTGTAGCGGAACATCCATAGCTTCAGGAGATTCGATTACTGTATCGCCAAGTGTAACAACCGCTTATTTTGTGAGAGCCGAAGGAGTTTGTGATACCAGCACTTGTGTTTCCGATACGGTAAATGTGACAAATACCCAGTCAACGGCTCCTGCGGGAATCACGGCCAGTGCGGATTCAACTTGCCCGGGAGATGTTGTTACGTTATATGTCAATGGCGGCTCATTGGGAACAGGGGCGACATGGGAATGGTATTCCGGTAGCTGTGGCGGAACAGCGCTTGGCTCAGGTGATTCCATTAATGTTTCGCCAACGGCAACAACCAATTACTTTGCAAGGGCAGAAGGAACCTGTAACACTACTTCCTGCGCAAGCACTGCCGTGAATGTTACGAAAACGCTTTCTGTTGTATCTGATTCGGCAGTTGCCAGCATTAATCCAACCTGCCCGGGTCAGGCAACCACTTTGAGTATTTCAGGAGGTTCATTGGGAACTGGGGCGACCTGGGAGTGGTACACTACGAGTTGTGGCGGCACTACGGCCGGTTCGGGTGGTTCGATTTCGGTTTCACCTTTGGTAACAACTACCTACTATGTTCGCGCGGAGGGAACCTGCAACACCACAGTTTGCGACAGCATTACCATCAATGTAACGAACATCCCGTCTGCTGACCCCACTGCTGCAACAGTAACTCAGGATACGATTTGCGCAGGCAATTCGACTACTTTGGCCGTTTCGGGCGGTTCGCTGGGAACAGGAGCTATTTGGGAGTGGTACTCTGGAAGTTGTGGAGGAACATCTGAAGGTTCGGGAGATTCGCTCAGCGTTTCACCAACCGCAACCACCACTTATTTTGTAAGGGCTGAGGGAACATGCAACACCACGGTTTGTGTGAATGTAGCGGTTGAAGTAATGCCCGCTCCTTCCGCTCCGACTGCATCCAATCAATCTGCTTGTGAAGGCGGAATCATTCCCGATTTAACGGCTACCGGAACCAATGTGCAATGGTACAGCGACAGTGCGCTTACAACCGTAGTGAACACCGGAAACATATTTACTACCGGTCAGACAGTCACAGGTACTTACACCTATTATGTAACCGACAGCGCCAACGGATGCTTCAGCCCGGCAACAACAGTAATGCTGACGATTTACGCATTGCCTGCGCCACCAACAGGAACGGATGAAGTTGCTTGTGTGGGAAGCACAATTCCCGACTTGACAGCAACAGGAACTACTGTGGAGTGGTATAGCGATGCGGCTTTGACAACGCTTGTAAATACCGGAAACACTTATGCCACAGGACAAACAAGTGCAGGCATTTATACTTATTACATCACCCAAATTGATACGGTTTCCGGCTGTGTTAGTATTGCTGATTCGGTTACCTTGACAATTGTTATCACGCCTTCTGCACCCGGTGGCACTGACGAGACGGCTTGCTCTGGATTATTTGTGCCTGATTTAACTGCCACAGGTTCTGCTGTTCAATGGTATGATGATGCAGGATTGACGAACTTGGTAGATACAGGTAATACTTATTCAACAGGCCAAACATCAGTTGGCATCTATACTTATTATGCTACCCAAACCGTTGGCGGCTGCGAAAGCCCTGCTGATATAGTGATATTAACTATTTTGCAAACTCCTGCTGTGCCAACGATTTCAAGTGATTCCATATGTGAGGGACTTACAGTTCCTGACCTGACCGGCTCGGGAAATTATTTGCAATGGTATGATGATTCAGCATTAACCAACTTAGTGAATCAAGGGGATACATTTGTTACTGGACAAACCGCAGCAGGAGTTTACACCTACTATGTAACCGATAGTTTGCCTGGATGCGTGAGCCAGGGATACACAACATCAACGCTAACTATTTTCGCGATTCCCTCATCACCTGCTGCCAATGATGTGTCTTCTTGCTATGGAAGTCCGGTTCCACCATTGTTTGCTTCAGGAACAAATATTAACTGGTATGCTGATGCTGCCGGAACTACTTTGCTCTTAAGTGGAAGTACTTTCTTCACAGGTGACACGATCCTAGGTACTTATGTATATTTTGTAACCCAAACTATCAACGGTTGCGAAAGCTCAACCGATTCGGTAACGCTTTCCATTGTGCCTTCGCCTTTAGTGCCAACTATTAATGATGAAGCAACATGCATCGGCTTCCCAGTGCCTGATTTAACCGGTATCGGAAATGATTTGAAATGGTATGACGATTTGCTGCTGACAAATCTTGTATATCAGGGCGATACTTTTGCCACCGGACAAACCATTGCGGGAGTTTATACTTATTACATAACTGACAGCTTGCCTGGCTGTGTGAGCGCTCCTGCTACTGCCAGTTTGATCATTTATGACATTCCGCCCGCACCAACTGCGTTGGATACTATGGTATGTTACGGTGAAAATGTGCCTGATTTAACAGCTTCCGGTGCTGGAGTTATTCAATGGTACAAGGATCCAACATTACTGGTGCTTGTTTATACCGGAAGTTCATTTGCGACCGGTCATACGCAGGTTGGCACTTACACTTATTATGTGAATCAGGACCTGAATGGCTGTATAAGCCCTGCAGACACAGCAACCTTGAGTATTCAACCTGCACCTTTGGTAACGCTTAACACTTACGCTATTACTACCAACCAAGGGGATTCAGTGTTGTTAATTGCATACAATGCGTCAACTTATACCTGGTCGCCATCAGCAGGATTAAACACAGCGAACGGCTCAACCGTAATGGCTTCGCCAGCATCAACTACAACTTATACAGTTACGGGAACCAATGATGTCGGCTGTTCAAACGACACCAGTGTTACGGTTACAGTGATTCCATTGGGAATTGATGAGTATGGTAATGGCCAGTATCTGATGATTTTCCCGAACCCGACAAGAGATGAATTCACTTTGAATTTTATTTCAGGAACAAACAAGGTGGCTGATCTTTATCTGACCAATACTTTGGGTGAAATCATATTTATGAAAAAAGTAAAGCCTGAAAACGGTATTTACACCGAAACGTTTACCGTTGAACAGCTTGCTCAAGGCATTTATTACCTGCAATTGGTTACTGAGCAAGAGGCGTTTGTGAGGAAGTTGATCGTGGAGTGAAAGATTAGATGCCGAATCTGATTTTTTTAATAATCCTGTCCCTAAGCCAAAGCAGATTGAGTTTTGCGAGAAATGCCGGTGAAGCAAAATCATTTGACCTTTTATTTTCAAGTATAAAATCAAGCAATGTGCTTGCAGGCACGAACCATCCGTTTCGCTGTGAGAGTTTTTTGACCGCACCTTCAAACTCAGTATTGACTTTTCCATTTTCATCTGTAAAATCCAGCCCGAAATGGGTATAAGCAATACAAAAACCGCCTTCCCGCTCTAATTTTTCAATGTTTTTTTCACTGATAAGGTGGGTGAATTCATTAAGCGTATGCCCGTCAGAAGAACTAAACCAATAATTGGAGTATTTATCTTTTGATTTTACCCGGTATGGCATTTTTTTATCATAACTATTAGTGCAAATCCCATTAAACACAATTCCTCTAATGTACTTGACATGTTTTTTACACCAATCTCCCCAGAAATAACTGGATTCTTTTTCTTCGCCACTAAAAATACTAGGGCCTTTTAATAATCGAATAAACCATGAAAGGGGAGGTGCAAAGCGGTGTTCACCCCAATAAATATTGTCTGGGTTTCTGCCATGATTGATATGAATTTTTGGGTAATAGCCTAAAAGTTCTTTGAATTTCTCATAACCGGAAATGATTTCCTCTCTTGTAAATTTTCCTGAGCCAACACTGTGTGACTGGATTTCGAACCCTTTTGCGATGAGGTCTTTTACAAAATTTAAATAATCATCGTCAAGCAGGCAACCTCCTGTATAGTCGTCTCGGGAAGGGTTAACCCAAACGGTTTTGGTAGTGCGCATGCCGCAGTCGTGCAGCAAGTTGTAAATGGGTTTTATGTTTTGTACGAAGCTGTGGTCGGTGTCGTCAATGATAGTAAAAGCAAACGTTTTCCCTTCGGGCCATTTGATTTTTTTCACTTTGATGAGTAGTTATGCTGGTTTTTCACAGTAATAGATGTTAGCATTGCTGTAAGTGCCATATTCTTTCACTGCTTGCTCGCCCAATTCTTTGCCATATTTTCTGGCTTGTGTCTTGAATCCAGCTTCATTCAATCGTTCTTTAATGTCAACACCGTATTTTCGGGCTAAGTCCGCCTGGCCAAATATTCGAAGCCGTTCTTGTGGGGTTTTGGCCTCAGGTTCGTCCCACGTTTTTTCTCTCGATAAATCAATGGAAGATTGAATAATAGCCCACCCTCCTGGCTTTAATACTCTAAGCAACTCTCTCATGGCTTTGCGGTCGTCATCCACATGGTCTAATACATGCGAACAGAGCAGGGCATCAAAAGAATTATCGCCAAATACTTTCATGTCTTGAATGTCGGTTTGAATTTCGGCAAGAGTGGAATACAAATCAGTACTTACATAATCAATGTTTTTTTGTGCTTTAAATTTTTTTTGTAAATAAAGTTCAGGGGCAAATTGCAGGAACTTTAACTTAGCCGAAAAAAAATTTGTTTCATTGGCAAGAAAAAGCCACAAAAACCGTTGCCTTTCCAGCGAGCCACAGCCGGGGCATTGGGAATTTGCACGTTCTTTGAAAGGTAAAAATTTTGTGAAATTTCCTTTGCAGATGGGGCAATGCACATTTTTTCCCCGATAAAACCAACCATTGATTGTGAAGAACATATCTGCTAGTTGGTGTTGAGTTTTAAAAGGAAGTATTTTTTTTGCAATATACTTTAAGAAGCGCATTCTGAATTTTTTGATTAAAACGAAGAGCAAATTTACACTTTTGAATTCATCCCTTTTGATGGGATGAACCAGATTTACTAACAGGATATTTGTGACTATGCCAAAAACAGTGTCCATTGTTATTCCCTGCCGAAACGAGGAGCAATATATTTCAAAATGCCTTGATTCGATAATTACTACTACTTTCCCCAAGGACCGGCTTGAGGTACTGGTTTGTGACGGGCAGAGCACCGATAAATCACAACAGATTGTCCTTTCATATTGCGATGACCATCCGTATATAAAATTGTTGAATAATGAAAAGCAAACAACTCAATACGGGTTGAATTTGGGGATTAAAAATTCAAATGGTGACGTTGTGATAATATTAGGTGCGCATGCTGAGTTATACCCTGATTATATTGAAAAAAGCTTGATAGTATTGGGAAAAGATGGTGAGATCGGGTGTGCCGGAGGGTTAATAGAAAGTGTATATGAGAATTTAACTTCGGAAATTATCAGTTTAGCTATGTCGTCAAGGTTTGGTGTGGGTGATGCTTATTTCAGAACTGGGGAGCAGGAGGGCTTTGTAGATACTGTGGCTTTTGGCGCTTACAAAAGGGAGGTTTTTGAGAAGATCGGCTTCTTTGATGAAGATTTGGTAAGAAATCAAGATGATGAGTTTAATTACAGATTGACTAAAGCAGGATATAAAATCTATTTGTCTAAAGTTATTCGCTCTAAATACTTTGTGAGGGGATCGTTTAAAAAACTTTTCAGGCAATATTACCAATATGGATATTGGAAAGTTTTTGTCAGCAAAAAGCACAAGACAATTACCACGCTTAGGCAACTTGTTCCATTATTGTTTGTTTTGTTTTTGATTTTTGGTGTTATAATGTCTCTTTTCAATTTTTATTTATTGATTAGCTTTTTGGGAGTGTTTTTCATTTATTTTTTGCTGGCTTTCATATTTGCATTCATGCAGGTCAAAAGTATGGCTAAAGTATTGCAGGTGGTCTGGACGTTTTTAATTCTTCATGTTAGTTATGGTTTGGGTTATTTAGAAGGCGTGTTCAAATTCGTGTTATTAAATCAACAGATTAGTTTGGGTAAAACAGAACTGACTCGGTAATATTTTAATGAACTATTCTAAAAAAATACATTTTTACCTCACCTTGCTCATTGCGTTTTTGTTTCCGCTTTCTAAACAAGTTATTCCCCCACTTTTAATCCTGCTTTTTATTAACTGGCTATTTTGGGGTAATTTCTTGAAAAAGCTGAAAAATATACAGCATAAGCAGATTACCCTTTTTATAATAGGTTTTTACGTACTTCATGTTGTAGGATTGATTTATACTGAAAATTTAGAGAAAGGGTTGTTTGATGTGCAGGTGAAATCGGCTATACTGTTTTTGCCGTTCATATACGCTACTTCTGTTTATAAATTCAACACAAAACAATTGCATTTCATTCTTATTAGTGCCATTGCAGGAGTGTTTGTAGCCGTGATATATTGCTTTAAGACCAGCTTTTTTAATTATTTTGAAAATGACCCTTGGTCCATTTACTTTTTTTCTTCCAGATTTTCAGCATTTATGCATATTGGGTATTTTGGCCTGCTTTTAAATTTTACCATTTGTGCGACCGTTTATTTGTTGTTGTATTACCAAGAAAAATTGACACTTAGGCATTGGGTTTTAGCGGGCTTTGTTATATTGCTTTTTGTCGTAAGTTTGATTTTAACGACTTCAAAAAACGGCATACTTACTTTTGTTGTGCTTTGTGTTATTATCGGGGGGTATTTAATTGCTAAAGGCAGGAGAAAAGTGTTAACTGCACTTTTGTTTTCACTTTTTCTACTTGCCTTTGTTTTTGCTATAAAAAACAGCAGTATTGTATATGGCAGGTTTAAAAAGATTATTACTGTATTGACTGCCCCAAATGAAAATAAAAAGACCATTGATAGTGTGGCTGCGCGAACACTGGCATGGAGCACTTCGGTAGAAGTATTTAAAGAAAATTTTTTCATTGGCACAGGAACAGGGGACATAAAAGATGAGCTTTTAAAAAAATATGAAGAAAAGAACTACACAGGGGTTTTGAAAAAAAAGCTCAACTCCCACAACCAATATTTACAAACCGCCTGTGCACTTGGAGTGGTAGGGCTAATGTTGTTGTTGCTGGCATTATTCGTTCCGTTTGCATATTCAATTAAGCAAAGGCAATACTTGCTATCAATGCTTATGATAATAATAATTTTGGCATCTATTACAGAATCTATACTTGAGGTTCAAATAGGCGTGGTGTTTTTTTCATTTTTTGTTTCAGTTTTGCTTTATGCTAAATATGATGATTCAAGCATTGGTAAATTAAAAGTGCAAAGCAACGAGCAGAAGTCAAATGATTTTTAGCAATGAATTTGGATAAACGCTTAATCAAAGATATTATACGGTGGGATGTCAAAAATTGGTCACAATGCTTGGATTATTGGGACTTGGAGGTTGGCGAAAATAAAAAATGCCTCGAACTGGGAGGGGCAGAAGGAGGACTGTCACTTTGGGCAGCATTAAAAGGAAACGAAGTGGTGTGCTCTGATATTAACAATCCAAAACAAAAAGCACTCCCACTTCATGAGAAATACCGTGTTGCTTCCAGAATTAGCTATGAAGCAATTGACGCAACAAATATGCCTTATGAAAACGAGTTTGATGTCATTATGTTCAAATCTGTTTTAGGAGGCATAGGCCGGTTTGATAAAAAAGATCAGCAACAGAAAGCGGTGAATGAGATACACAAGGCGTTGAAACCGAGAGGAAAGTTACTTTTTGCAGAAAATCTTGTGGGTTCAGCATTTCATCATTTTCTCAGAAACACTTTTGTTTCGTGGGGACAAAACTGGAGGTATATAAGAATTGAAGAGATGAAAATCCTTTGCCAAGGTTATGCTAAGCTTCGTTGTACTTCGTCTGGGTTTGTTGGTGCTTTTGGCAAAACCGAGTCGCAGCGTCAAGTATTAGCAACTTTAGACAAGTGGCTTTTTAACAAAGCCGTTCCAAAAAATTGGCATTATATCATGTTTGGTGTGGCCGAAAAATAATGCAATAAGACCAATGAAAATCTGCCATATAACAACCGTTCATCCTGTCTATGACGTAAGAATTTTTCACAAAGAGTGTTGTTCGTTGCAAAAGGCGGGGCATGATGTCACGCTTTTGGCTGCAAATGCTGAGGATACAGAAAAAAACGGTGTGAAAATAGTTGGAGTAAGGTATCCCGTTAGAAATCGCCTTGAACGCATGCTGAAGATTTCAAAAGCGACCTATCGAAAAGCTGTTCAAATAAATGCAGACATCTATCATTTTCATGACCCTGAATTTCTGCCTTATGCACTAAAATTGCTAAAAAAGGGTAAAAAAGTCATTTATGATGTTCACGAAGATGTTCCTAGGCAAATTGTAGCAAAGAAATGGATACCTTGGCTGTTGAGACGCCTTATCGCTTTCTTCTTTGAACAATATGAGAACAGTGCAGCCAAAAAGATGACACATATTGTATCGGCAACGCCTTTTATCTGCAAACGTTTTTCGAAAATAAGTACTAAAACCTCCACCATCAACAATTATCCTATGCTCGAGGAAATGGGAACTCCGGAGGAATTTTCTTCAAAAAAAAGAGAAGTTTGCTACCTCGGCTCTATCCATGAGGAAAGAGGAATTGTGCAATTAATAGATGCGCTAAGCAATGCTGATTTCAAGCTTAACCTTGCTGGAAAATTCGATTCAGAAGAATTAAAAAAACAACTGATGAAAAATCAGGGTTGGAAAAGTGTGAACGATTACGGTTTTGTATCAAGAGAAGAAGTAGTAGAAATAATGAGAAAATCAAAAGCGGGGGTAGTTACTTTACTTCCAATACCAAATCATATTAATTCTCAACCTAATAAGATGTTTGAATACATGGCAGCTGGCATTCCGATAATAGCTTCCGATTTTCCTCTTTGGAAAGAAATCATAGAGGGCAATGATTGCGGCATTTGCGTTGATCCCCTCAGCAGCAAAGACATTTGCAAAGCGGTTGAAGAATTACTCAATGACAATGAAAAAGCTATGTGTAAGGGGGGAAACGGCAGAAAAGCAGTAGAAGAAAAGTATAATTGGGAAACGGAAGCTAAAAAGTTGATCGCACTTTATGAAAAGTTGTAATAATAAAAATAGATAAAATCATGTCATCACATCAGTACTTGATAACTTATTTACTCTGCACAAATTGTTTTGTAAACGTCTCTTTCCCTGCTCTTAATTTAACAAGGTAAACCCCTGAACTCTTTTCATTGTTATCCGATTGAAATTCCAGTTTGTGTGTTCCTACTTCCTGTTTTTGATTCACTAATGTTTCAATTTTTTTTCCAGCCAAATCAAAAATTTCGAGCTTCACTTTTGTCATGATGGTAAGCGTGTATTCAATAATAACTTTGTCAATAAACGGATTGGGATAGGTGCTGATGGCAATGGGTTCATTAGGTAAATCACTTGCTGATTTCCACTTTTCATCAGGGTTTAAGGTGAACGACTCTTCAGTTTCATTCTCGATAATTCTTTCCACCTTTACAAAAGCTCCATCACACTTGCGGTAATTGTCAGATGAATATCCGTCAATATTTCCTGAGAGCAGCACGCCTTTATTTCCGATTGAAATATCCAATTCGCCTGTGGTATAACACCACACCGAGTATGGAATTTCCATTATTTCGTCATTAATTTGATGCTCTTCGAAATGCAGTTTATTTCCAATAACGAACCCTCTTAAATTCATTTCGCTGAAGTTGCCGTTTTTGTCTTCAATCAAAGAATAACCTTGAATTTGGTTGCCTTGTTGGAAAAGCTCGAACTCATAGGTGTAGGTGCTCACTACGTAAGTTCCTGAGTGGTCGTATTGCCACTCGGTGCCTTTCCATTTTCCCGAAAGGTCAAGTTGTACAGTTGACTCATACAGATCGTTGGTTTCGAATTTTTTTAATTCGGGAACGTTGGCTTGCTTTTGAGCAAGAATAGCAGTTGCGAAAAAAACTGCGAGCAAGGAGTAAATGATTTTTTTCATGGTTATTGAATTTACGTGTAAAGGTAAGAAAAAGTTTTATTATTGATGCGGGCAAGGCATAATTTTCAAGTAATCGTTTAAAGCACACGCACTATAAATTTCCCACAGCTTTCAGCTTGTCAACACCTGAAAGTTGTCAAAAACTAATTCTTTTTCTATTCTTCGCTTTACTATTCTTTACATTTGTTTATATCTTCATAAGCTGTTGAGATAATGCGGTCTGTTTTTTTAGTGTATCTTTGCCGCGGGTTAATTAAGTCATATTATCTATATATAGTAGCAAGATGAATGTAGCAGAAGAAATCGGAATTAGGTTTGGGAATGTAAACCAATCGGCATTTTTCTCAACGCTGAGAAAAAGAGTGGACGAGTATTTCAAAACCAACAACATTTCAAAATTTGGCAATTGGAGAATGGCGTTCAAGACCATTTTCATGTTTTCTTTATATTTCGTTCCTTTCGGGTTGATTATGTCCAACCAATTAAATGAATGGACCATGTTATTAATGACAGTGATCATGGGTACTGGATTTGCTGGCATAGGGCTTTCCATTATGCACGATGCCAACCATGGCACTTTTTCTTCTAAAAAAGGAATAAATAAATTTTTCGGCTACACTCTTAACATGCTTGGTGGATCTGATGTGACATGGCGCATACAGCATAATCACCTGCATCATACCTTCACCAACATTGAAGGGCACGATGAAGATGTCAGCACCATTCCTTTGATGCGTTTTAATCCGCATGCCAAAAGACGAGCTATTCATCGTTTTCAGCATATATACGTGTGGTTTTTTTATGGTTTGATGACATTTTTTTGGATAACAGGAAAGGATTTTGTGCAACTCATACGGTACGATAAACGGGGACTGGTTAAACAGCAAAAAAGCACTGTAAGCAAAGAAATGACCATTATGATAATTACCAAAATACTGTATTATGGRTACATACTGGTATTGCCGTTTATTTTTCTCGATGTAGTTTGGTGGAAAATATTGATTGGGTTTTTCACCCATCACTTTGTTGGCGGGCTGGTGCTAGCGGCAATTTTTCAAGCAGCACATGTGGTTGAAGGCCCCGAATTTCCCAAGCCAGACAAGCAAGGAAACATTGAAAATCAATGGGCTATACACCAGATTTGCACCACTGCCAATTTTGGTACAAACAACAGGTTTTTAACTTGGTTTGTGGGGGGACTTAATTTTCAGGTAGAGCACCATTTGTTCCCCGGTATTTGTCACGTGCATTACAAAAAGATTTCTGCCATAGTAGAGAAGACTGCTCAGGAGTTTAACTTGCCTTATTACACCAACCCTACTTTTCGGCATGCGCTATCTTCTCATGTGAGATTGCTAAAACATTTCGGGCGAGCGGCTTAAGGGAACCTCTAATAATTCATTTCTTTCAAAAACCAAAGATAACAGATAAGATGCAAGGCATATTTTTTTGGAATAGCCTGAGCTATTTCATAAAAAATATAACGCAGTCAGGTTGTCTGTTATTTTTGGTCTCATTGGGTTTTCATAGTTTTCCAAATACAGCATCAAATTCCCTTACATTATCCCGATAGTGTTTCAAAAATTTTCTTTGTCTTTAAAAAACTATGAAAATTTTGATGCGAATGAATTATTAGAGGTTCCCTGTACAAATTCCGAAATAGAAATAGCGCGTATCTTTGCATTGCAAAGACAAAAATCATGAAACAAGTAACCAAAATATTCCTGTTCACAGTATTTATTGGGCAATTGGCATACAGTAATGCCCAGTCTCAAAGCGAAGGTATTGCACAAGATGTTTCTGCAAAAGAATTTGCTGTATTGATTGCCAATGGCAATGGATTATTACTTGATGTGCGCACTCCCGGAGAATTCAATGACGGGCATATTGGAGATGCGCAGCACATCAATTTTTATGATGATGATTTCAAGTCGCAAATTGAAAAGCTCGATAAAGAAAAACCCGTTTATGTGTATTGCGCAGCAGGCGGTAGAAGTGCCAAAGCCATGAACATCATGTACGAAGTAGGTTTCAAGAAAGTATACAACCTTTTGGGTGGTTACGGGGCTTGGTCTTCAGGTAAAAAGTAAAGAGGATCTCTAAATGTTTAGAATTTTCATAATAGGAGTTTTGCTGCTGTCATTTAAAAGTTTTTTTGGCCAAGGAAAGGTAGAAAGCAAGCCGTACGACTTAATGCTAAAGGCCCTGCTTTCTCATTCGGTGAATGAAGTAAACGTTAAGGAAGTGATAGGTGACACCACGATTGTTTTTCTCGATGCCCGCGAAAAGCGTGAATACGAGGTGAGTCACATCAAAACTGCCAAATGGGTGGGATATGACGATTTCAAAATGAAGCGGGTAGATGCTATTCCAAAAAACAAAAAAGTAGTGGTGTATTGTTCGGTAGGTTACCGAAGCGAAAAAATCGCGGAGAAGCTGATGGAGTCAGGCTACACAGAAGTTTCCAACCTGTATGGCGGCATTTTTGAATGGAAAAACCAAGAAAATCCGGTTTATAACAAAAATGGAGAAATGGAAAAAATCCACGCTTACGACAAAACATGGGGCATTTGGCTGAATAAAGGTGAGAAAGTGTACAAGTAGCAGCGCCAATGGAAAAGTACATTGAAATATTCGTCAACTCGTTTACGGGATATTGGGACTACCTGAAATCCGAAATCTTGTTTGCCTACGACTACAAGCCGTGGTATGAGAATTATTTTTACTGGCTTATCGGGCTGTCATTATTGGTTTGGTTGTTGGAAGTCATAATCCCCTGGCGGCAAAAGCAAGCCGTTTTCCGAAAAGATTTTTGGTTGGATGGTTTTTACATCTTTTTCAATTTTTTCCTGTTTTCGCTTATTGGTTACAATGCGCTTTCAAACATTGGTGTTGAGTTGTTCAATGATTTTCTTTCGCTGTTCGGAATCGAAAACATCGTTGCCATCGAAATCAGCAGCTGGCCGAAATGGACACAACTACTCATGATGTTCATTATTGCCGATTTCATTCAATGGAATACACATCGCTTACTGCATCGTGTGCCCATGCTGTGGGAATTTCACAAGGTACACCATTCGGTGAAAGAAATGGGATTTGCCGCTCACCTGCGTTTTCACTGGATGGAAACCGTCATTTACAAAAGCATTCAGTACATTCCGTTGGCGATGATTGGTTTTGGGTTGGAAGATTTCTTCATTATCCACATGGCAACGTTATTCATCGGGCATTTAAACCATGCCAATTTGGGATGGGATTACGGCCCGTTAAAATACTTGCTTAACAACCCGAAAATGCACATTTGGCATCACGCAAAGACATGGCCAAACCGGTACGGGGTGAATTTCGGACTGTCACTCAGCATTTGGGATTATTTATTTGGCACGGCATACTTGCCGAACAGTGGGTGTGATATTGAGCTCGGATTCGAAAGTGATGAGCATTTTCCAAAAGGATTTTTTAAGCAAATCGTCTATCCGCTGAAAAAGCGAATTGAAAGTTAAACCACCACATTCACAATTCGTTTTGGAACAACGATGACTTTTTTTGGCGCATTCCCCCCAAGCCATTTTTGGGCTTGCTCGCAGGCCAGCACTTCTTTTTCGATCTCTTCTTTTGAAAGCGTAGCCGGCAGGTCTAATTTGAACCGCATTTTCCCGTTGAATGAAACGGGGTATGTAAAAGAATCTTCTGCTAAATATTTTTCATCATATTGCGGAAAAGGCTGGTGGCAAACGCTTGGCTCATTGCGCAGTATTGACCACAATTCTTCTGCAATATGTGGTGCATTAGGCGAAAGCAGAATACACAATGGTTCGAGTATTTTTCGTTTATTGCATTTCAAAGTGGAGAGTTCATTCACACAAATCATAAATGTACTCACTGCCGTATTGAACGAAAACCGCTCGGTGTCTTCCTTTACTTTTTTGATGGTTTTGTGCAGTATTTTCAGTTCTTCATTAGTCGGTTCTTCGTCTGAAATCGCATTTTGGTACACTTTCCAGAGTTTCTTCAAAAAGCGGGAAACGCCTTCAATGCCTTTCGTGTCCCACGGCTTGTGCTGCTCGATGGGGCCGAGAAACATCTCGTACATGCGGAAGCAATCGGCACCGTATTTGGCTACCATGTCATCGGGGTTGACTACGTTGTATTTGGATTTTGACATTTTCTCAACTTCTTGAGTCGTAAAAAATCGAGAACCTTCTCTATAACGTGATTTCTTAAACTCGCCATGATGCCAATATCCCGATTCGCATATAAAAATTGCATCTGCAAATTCAGGTTTTGAATCAATAAACTTTTCTATATCCAACTTAGAATCTTTGACTATAGAAATATCAACATTAATTTCGGTAAGTGTTTGTGCTAATTTTTTTTGTTCGTTATGACTTGATTTTTCGAATGCTTTTTTAACATTATCTGCACTATAGAACACCATACAAGGAGCGTTTCCAAAATGGTAATTCAAATCCTTTGTGTCACCGTAATCGTGGGCGTGCGAAGGAAACTCTCCGTTTAGAATACCTGTGCTTTGTTGTGTTTTGCCAATAAGCATGTGTACTTTTTCTGATACCCCTGTAATCATCCCCTGATTAATCAATTTTTTAAACGGCTCTTGGGTGGAAACAAAACCCGTGTCATACAGAAACTTATGCCAGAAACGCGCATACATCAAATGTCCCACTGCATGTTCCGCACCGCCAATATACAGGTCCACATTCTGCCAGTATTGTTCGGCTTCTTTACTCACAAAATCCTTATTGTTATGCGGGTCCATGTAGCGCAAAAAATACCAGCTTGAACCGGCATAACCCGGCATGGTGTCTGTTTCTCTTGTTGCTCCATCGGCAAGATTCATCCATGCTGTGTTGTTGGCCAGTGGTCCTTGCCCATCACCTGCGGGGTGGTAGTTTTTCACTTCGGGCAAAACGAGCGGCAGCTCGCTTTCATCAATAGCATAGGGCATGTCGTTTTTGTAAATAATAGGAAACGGCTCGCCCCAGTAGCGTTGCCGGCTGAAGCCCGCATCGCGCAGCTTGTATTGCACTTGTCGCTTGCCAATGTCTTTTTCTTCGGCATGTTGAATGAGTGTTTCAATGGCACCGGACACTTCCATTCCGTTGATAAAACCTGAATTTATCATCTTCCCAACCTTGTCTTCAGGGCCTGCACCGGGGTGTTCCGAGCGGTCAACCACTTCAATTATGGGTAATTCAAATTTTTCAGCAAATGCCTGATCTCGCAAGTCATCGGCAGGTACGGCCATAATAGCGCCCGTACCGTAGCCAATCAGCACATATTCGGCCACCCAAATCGGGATTTTTTCATTGGTGAAAGGATTATTCGCATAAGCGCCCGTGAATTCACCTGTTACTTTTTTCTCTTGTTGGCGCTCAATGTCTGAGCGGCTTTTTACGTAATTTAAATATTTTTTGATTGCCTCTTTTTGGTCTTCAGTAGTGATTTTTTCAACCAGTTCGTGCTCGGGGGCTAACACCATGAAGGTCGCACCGAAAATGGTATCAGGCCTTGTTGTAAAAACAGTAATCACCCCTCCTAAATCCTCCCCAAAGGGGAGGACTTCTTCGGTTTTGAAAGAGGGGCATTTTGCGAGTTGTTTTTTTATTTGAGCAATGACTTCATCTGTATTTCCAATAACTTCTTCGTTTCTGAAGCGAATGACTTTATAGCCCTGCTTATTTAAAATTAAGGTTCTCTCTTCATCTTCTTCTTTTTGCAAATTATGAATGTCACCATCAACTTCTACAATCAACTTTTTTTCAAGACAAACAAAATCAACGATAAAACGGTCAATGATGTGCTGCCTTCTAAATTTGTAATCCGCGCTTTTCCCTTTGAGCATTTTCCACATTGCAAGCTCTGCCTCAGTAGGATTTTTCCGCATTTCTTTTGCCTTGTCAATGAGCAAATTCCACATCTGGCCATCCGTAGTATGGTAGCCTGGCTTTTTTTCTCCCTCTCCTCTGGAGAGGGGTGGGGAGAGGTGAAATTCCACCAACGCTCCCTCGCTTCTGCCAATCCAATTCCTTTGTTGTTCTTTGAGCGCATCCGGCCAATCAATTTCATCCAATACCTTTAGCAATCGGTCAGCGTAAGCAGTAGTGCGCAAAAACCATTGCCGCATTTTTTTCTTTTCAACAGGATGGCCGCCTCGCTCGGAAACACCGTCTTTCACTTCATCATTTGCAAGCACAGTTCCCAATGCAGGGCACCAGTTGACTTCTGAATATGCTAAATAAGCCAATCGAAATCTCAGCAAAATTTCCTGTTGTTCTTTTTCAGCTTTTTCTTTCCATTGAGTCGCGGAAAATGCTCCTTCAAAATCAGTAGCTCCGTCAACATCGTCTGTGCCGTTCTCCACAAACTTTTCAATTAAAGAGTCAATGGACTCGGCTTTCTGTCTTTCCTTATTATACCATGAATTGAATAATTGCAGGAAAATCAGCTGCGTCCATTTATAATAGCTGGGGTCGCAAGTCTGTAATTCACGGTTCCAATCATAATTGAATCCGATTTGCTTGAGTTGCTTTTTGTAAGTAGCAATGTTTTGCTCGGTGGTAATAGCGGGGTGTTGCCCAGTTTCCAATGCGTATTGTTCGGCCGGCAGACCGAAGGCGTCAAAGCCCATGGGATGCAATACGTTGAAGCCCTGTTGGGTTTTGAATCTTGCATAAATATCAGAAGCAATATACCCCAGCGGATGCCCCACATGTAGACCCGCACCCGATGGATATGGGAACATATCAAGTACGTAAAATTTAGGCTTGTCTGAGTTATTCTCTACCTTGTAGGTCTCGTTTTCTTCCCAGAATTTCTGCCACTCTCTTTCTATTTTGGTGAAGTTGTAGTCGCTCACGAATGATACAGATTAAAAATGATTTTACAGCTGGGTGCGAAATTATGAAATACCAACTATTAACGATTAACTATTAACGATTAACCAAAACGAAGTTTTTCCTAATTTCGCACCGATTATGGCTGTTGCCGAAGATAAAATTTCGCGCAAAAAGGCGCGCTCCTCTTACTTTTCCACTATTGTAAGTATTTCGCTGGTGCTTTTTATGTTGGGCTTGGTGGCGCTCATCGTGCTAAACGCCAAAAAGCTTTCTGATTATGCGAAAGAAAATATCATGGTTTCTATTTTTTTGAAAGATAACGTAAAGCCTGTAGAGGTCATCAAAATGCAAAAAACGCTTGACGCTTCAGCATTTGTAAAATCCACTCAATACATCGACAAGGAAGAAGCCAAAAGGATTTATGAAGAAGCCATCGGAAACGATTTCGAAATTTTGGGCTACAGCCCGCTGCCTGCCTCTATTGATATTCACCTGTATGCAGAGTATGCTCATCCCGATAGCATCGCGTGGATTGAAAAAGAACTGCGCGCCAACCCAAAAGTAAAAGAAGTGGATTTGGATTACAAGAAAAACCTCATTGTAAAAGTGCACAAAAACACCGAAAAAATCGGAGTAGTACTGCTGGGCTTTAGCGGACTTTTGTTCATTATCGCTATTGCATTGATTAACAACAGCATCCGTCTGACGATTTATTCCAAGCGGTTTTTGATTCGAAGTATGCAATTAGTGGGCGCCACGCAGGGATTCATTCGCAGGCCGTTTGTGTGGGTGGGTACACTCCATGGCCTTTTTGGTGCACTCATTGCTATTGCGCTGCTGGTGGCCACCATATACCTGATGCAAGAGCAAATTCCTGAGTTCAGAAATATGCTCGACCTTGAACTTTTTGCTGCTTTGTTTGTAATAGTAATAGCGCTTGGCGTGTTGATCTCATGGATTTGTACGTTCTTTGCTGTGCGCAAATACCTTAAAATCAAAACAGACCAATTATACTATTGAAATCTAAAATCTAAAATGGAACAAGAACAAAAAGAACAATTCCTTTTTAAGAAAGAGAACTACATCTTGTTTATTGCAGGAATAGCGGCTATTGTCATTGGCTTTTTGCTAATGGGAGGTGGCGGCTCTGACGACCCTACGGTTTTTAGCAGAGAAATTTTCAGCTTTCGCAGAATCACCCTTGCTCCGGCAGTGGTATTGCTGGGCTTTTGCGTCATTATGTATGCCATTATGAAAAAACCGAAGGCAGATTAGTCGATTCGATTCTTTGATGATTCTACCACATCGCTACATCTACTAATTATCAAATCGGGTCATTGTAATGTCCATATTGGAAGCCATCATTCTCGGAATCATTCAGGGATTGACCGAGTTTCTGCCCGTAAGCAGCAGCGGTCATCTCGAACTSGGCAAAGCCMTGCTTGGAATAGAAGCCACTGAAGAAATTACATTTACAGTAGTGGTTCATGGAGCAACAGTGCTTAGCACCATTGTTGTTTTACGAAAAGAAATTTTGGAGATTTTTAGCGGAGTTTTYAAGTTYAAGTGGAATAACGAAACGCAATATGTGGCCATGATTTTGCTTTCCATGATTCCCGTGGGCATTATTGGCTTTTTTTTCAAAGATGAAGTCAAGTCATTTTTTAACAATAATGTGATGCTGGTGGGCTGTATGTTGTTGATTACAGCTATACTGCTTGCCATTACTTATTATGTGAAAAAAACAGAAAAAGAAGTTTCGTACAAAAACTCATTGCTCATTGGAATTGCGCAGGCCGTTGCGGTTTTGCCGGGCATTTCGCGTTCAGGAGCGACCATAGCTATCGGCTTGCTGCTTGGAGTGAAAAAAGAAACCATCGCCAAATTTTCTTTCCTGATGGTACTCATTCCCATTATTGGGGCCAATCTGAAAGATATTGCAAGTGGGGAAATGGCCGAAAGTACGGTAGGTGTTATGCCGTTGGTTTGCGGTTTTTTGGCAGCATTTATTTCGGGAGTTTTTGCTTGTAAGTGGATGCTTGGTATAGTTAAAAAAGGCAAGCTGATTTACTTTGCTGCATATTGCGCATTGGTTGGAGGTATTGCTATTATTTCTGCATGTATTTGAAAAACAAACAATTTAACTTCCCCGAGGGCGAATTACTGCTCATCAATAAACCCATTGACTGGACTTCATTCGATGTGGTAAATAAAATCCGTAACCTCATCAAAAAAAGCGGCAACATTGCCAAAATAAAAGTAGGCCATGCCGGAACACTCGATCCGCTTGCAACGGGTTTGCTCATCGTTGGTACCGGAAAATTCACTAAAAGACTACAGGAATTCCAAGATTACGGCAAAGAGTACACCGGAGCTATTACGCTTGGCGCTACAACACCTTCTTTCGATTTGGAAACTGAAATTGATCAGAAATTCAGTGTTAAACACATTAAGGAATCTCAAATTCATGAAACGGTAAAGCAATTTATCGGTGAGCAAATGCAACTGCCCCCTCTATTTTCTGCAAAAAAGGTAGAGGGAAAAAAGGCCTACATCAGTGCGAGAAAAGGAAAGGATTTGAAAATGAATCCGCAAAAAATCACTATTTACGAATTTGAAATTACCGGTATTGAAATGCCTGATGTGCACTTTCGCATTCATTGCAGTAAGGGAACATACATCCGTTCAATTGCCAGCGATTTTGGCAAAGCACTCAAGAACGGAGCACATCTTAGCGCGCTTTGCCGCACAAAAATCGGGAAACACCTACTTGATGACGCACTTGAAATCAGCGAATTCGAACTGCAATTGAGCGGGCAAACAGTTTCATTGGTCTAATAATTTGATTTTGTGGAAAAGATGCATTCTTTTTCTCATATAAATGATTACATTCGCACCCCGTTTTTACACAAAAAATTATAGCGCTTTGAAAATGAAACTCACACAGTTTCGATTCGATCTTCCCAAAGACCGAATTGCACAACATCCCGCCAGGGATCGGGAAGAGTCGAAGCTGATGGTAATTCATCGAGACTCGGGTAAAATCGAGCACAAAATATTCAAAGACATTCTTGACTATTTTGACGAAGGCGATCTTATGGCGATTAACGATACCAAGGTTTTTCCTGCCCGTCTTTACGGAAACAAAGAGAAAACCGGGGCTAAAATCGAAGTTTTTCTGTTGAGGGAACTCAATAAGGAAACCCGTCTTTGGGATGTGCTGGTTGACCCGGCAAGAAAAATACGTATTGGAAACAAACTATATTTTGGCGAAGATGACGAATTGGTTGCAGAAGTGATTGACAACACCACCTCTCGCGGTAGAACAATTCGCTTTTTGTTTGACGGGTCTTACGAAGAGTTTAAAGAAAATATTATACACTTGGGTGAAACTCCGCTGCCCAAATACATCAAGCGCGATGCAGAGCCAGAAGATGAAGAACGCTATCAAACTATTTTTGCGAAGAACGAAGGAGCTGTAGCTGCACCAACAGCGGGACTACATTTCAGTAAAAACCTTACCAAGCGCCTAGAATTAAAAGGCATTAATTTCTGCAATGTCACACTACATGTGGGGCTGGGCACTTTTCGTCCTGTGGAAGTGGAAGATCTTACTAAGCACAAGATTGACTCAGAAGAAATGATTGTCTCCCAGGAAACGGCTGATTTTGTGAACAGGACTAGGCAGCAAAAGAAAAAGATTTGCGTTATTGGCACCACCACCATGCGTGCTGTTGAGACCTCAGTTTCAACTGCCGGAGAATTGAAGCCCTACAATGGATGGACCAATAAATTCATCTTTCCGCCCTACGATTTTAAAATTGCCGACTGCATGGTGAGCAACTTCCACCTGCCCGAATCCACCCTGTTGATGATGGTGTGCGCTTTTGGCGGCTACGACCTCATTATGGATGCCTACAAACAGGCCATCAAAAAGAAATACCGCTTTTTCTCCTATGGCGATGCCATGTTGATTTTGTGATTGATGAATTGTTAATTGTTATTTTCTAACAGTTTTTTTGCCTTAGCGATTAACTTCTTCCAACTTGAATTTCTCGTGCTTTTCTGCTAACTTGCGCCAACTTAGTATAAAGAACATTAAAACGGTTTTTTATACAGTTGTTAGCAACCATTTCAAGACGAACAATAGACAGAACTACATTTGAAAAAAATGGAAATTATAACTGATTCTGAATTTGCAGATTTCCTATCGAAGAGACCTTTATTTTCTAAAACTAAGGCGGTCTCAGATTTTGAGAAACGTGATTACAATTATTCGCATCCTTTAGATTTTAACGATAAACCTTTCAAATTTAAATGTCCAAATGAAAAAGAGACCCAGACATTCAGAACAGTTGTGATGGTGCAACATTCACTCTATTCCAGGACTATAAATGATGTTATAAATGCCGATGAACTCCCAAAGTATTTTGACGAAAAATCAAAATCGTTAAATCTAACAATCCATCTTTCTGGAAGTTGCCAGTCTTGCGATGCAAGTATTGATTTTTTAGTCAATGCATATTCTGATAAATCATGGGATGAAAGAGACAATGGGTTAAATATATTTATACAAAAAATAGGTCAATTTCCACCGTATGAGATTTCACCTGACAAGACAGTTGAGAAGTATTTAGTTAAGGAGGATTATGATCATTATAAAAAAGCATTAGTAAACCTTTCGGTGAGTTATGGTATTGGGGCATATGCATATTTCAGGAGAATAATAGAAAACGAGATTAAACGGATAATTGAAGATATTTCAACAATGGATTTTGACGGGGCAGAGAAAATAAAAGAAGCTCTGGAATCATTTGAATTAGACCATCAAATGGCAAATTTGATTGATGTAGTAAATAAATATCTTCCTAAATCACTTACAGAATTGGGGGACAACCCTATTAGATTACTTTATAAACAGTTGTCAGGGGGAATTCATAGTTTTTCAGATGAAGAATGTTTACAAAAAGCGGAAATGATTGATATAATATTGACCTACGTTATAAAAAAGATTAATGAGGAGAAATATCAGATTGCGAATGTAAAAGAAGCAATGAAAAAATTAAGAAACGGTTGCTAACACGAGAGTAAAAAGCATTAAAACGCGCCATACACGAAACGTTGGCACAAAAATAAAACCACACTTTTTTGAAACGATACACCATCATAACGGCAGGTGGTAGCGGTAAGCGCATGGGAACTGAAACGCCCAAGCAATTCCTTTCATTAAAGGGCAAGCCGATATTGTTTCACACGATTGAAAAATTTGTTGAGTTTGATGATTCAATTGAAGCCATTGTAGTATTGCCCGAAAATCAAATTGATTTTTGGAAGCAATTGTGCGAAGAATATGGTTTTGTGGTAAATCACACTCTTGCAAAAGGTGGTGAGACGCGGTTCCACTCGGTGCAAAACGGGCTGGAATTGGTRAAAGAAGACAGCATTGTAGCTATTCATGATGGYGTGCGCCCGTTGGTGAGTATTGAAACTATTCAAAGGTGTTTTAAGTCGGCTGAAGAAAAAGGCAATGGCATTCCTGTGATTCCGGTAAATGAGTCGCTACGAAAAAATGACGGCAGCCGCAATATTGCCATAAACCGAACGGGATTTCACTTGGTACAAACCCCGCAGTGCTTTSGTTCGCAAATTATCAAAAAAGCATACTTGCAGGATTACAGTCCTGAATTTACCGATGATGCCAGCGCAGTAGAAGCAATGGACGAAGAAATTCACTTGGTGGACGGCAATCGTGAAAATATTAAAATCACTACCCCCGTTGATTTGAAAATAGCCGAGGCTCTTGTTAAATCAACCGACTGACACGACTRTTYTTGGTCAGTTTCATTTYTTTTAWCGCCACATTTTTAATTAAATTCAGCCCYGGMTTYCTSCCTTTTTCAATTGATCCCAATTCTTCAAATTCTAAAAAWKCAGCCCCRTTTTTCGTAGCCCATTCAAGCATTGTGCTGAGTGAAACCTGAGGAAAATGTTGTTGAAGCGTTTTCAATTCTTCTAAAATCGAAAGTTGCCAATTGGAAGCTAAACTGTCCGTTCCAACGGTAATCGGGAAGCCCGATTTCATAAGTAAATAAACATCAGGCAAACGGTTTTCGATATAGAGATTCGCATTGGGGCAAAGACAAAAATAGATTTTCGATTTCCGGTTTCCGATTTCTCCTTTCAAGAATTCGATGTCTTCGTTTGAAGTGAAAGTGTTATGCACCAGCAGCACTTTTTTTGCATTATGCAAATGCTTAAAAACAGCTCGAAGGGATGATTTATCAATTGGTTTCCAAAAACTGACATCAAACCCAAAATAATTTTCAAACAAATCGAGCAGTTGGCTTTTACCATCAAAAAACATCTTGTTTTCTTCTTCACTTTCCTGGTTGTGTATGCAAGTGATTTCGTTGTTTGCTTCGTTATGCACTGCAATTTTCTGGAATAATCTTTCTGAAATAGAGTAGGGGCCATGAGGTACAATTGAACTTCGACATTCGACATTCAATTGCCCTTGTAATTTTTGCGCAGTTTCGAAAGCGCTAACGGCTCTTTCAGGTAACAGCCCCAGCGCTTCAATAAACGAGTGGTATTTCAAAAGCCCTTTTTCCTTTTGAGGAAACGATAAACTACTATTTGAAATGTCCCCAACCGCCACAATGCCGTTGTTGAGCATTTCATTTTGAGCATTAACCATACTCTTTATCATTTCTTCGTCTGAAAAATCGAAACGTACATCATTCAGGTTTTTGATAAAACCTATCAAGCCGTTTTTTTCAGGAATTTTTTCTTTTAGATATGACAGCTCCAGGTGGCAATGAGTATTCACAAACCCCGGGCAGATAATTCCTTCGAAATGCTTAACATCTTCTAAACCTTCGGCAGATGCTAACACATCAAGAATAGCCCCATCTTCATCGGTAATTACCACACCGTATTTAATAGGAGGCGATGAAATTGGGAAAATATAATCTGCTGAGAATTTCTGCATTTCGGTAATACGCCCTGACGAGCCGTGGTAATTGATGAATGCTGCGAAAATAAAGGATTAACTTTGCAACATGGTTTCGAAAAAAGATATTCGTGCGCTTTCGCTCAGTGAAATCGAAAACTTTTTTAAAGAAAATGATGAAAAACCGTTTCGTGCAAAGCAGGTCTATGAGTGGTTGTGGAAAAAATCGGCCCGGTCTTTCGCTGAAATGACCAACCTCTCACTGGGAATCAGGCAATTGCTCGAAAAAAACTTTACCCTTCGTACTATTTCGTTGGCCGAAACACAACGCAGTTCGGACGGAACAATCAAATCTGTTTTCAAACTGCATGACGGATATATCATCGAGGGCGTTTTGATTCCTACGGAAAACCGTATGACGGCCTGTATTTCATCACAAGTAGGCTGTTCGCTTACCTGTAAATTTTGTGCTACCGGAAAAATGGTCCGTAAGCGAAATCTCGAAGTGGGAGAGATTTATGACCAAGTGGTGGAAATTAGCCGGCAAGCCGAAAAAAATCACGCAAAACCCTTGAGCAACATCGTGTACATGGGTATGGGAGAGCCGCTGCTCAATTACAATAACGTGCTTGAATCGGCAGAAAAAATCACTTCTGTAAACGGGCTAGGCATTTCGCCAAAGCGCATCACGGTTTCAACTGCCGGCATATCCAAAATGATAAAAAAACTGGCCGATGATGCTGCAAAATTCAATTTGGCATTGTCGTTGCACGCTGCCAATGATGAAAAGCGCAGTCACATCATGCCTATCAATGAGCAGAATTCGCTTGCTTCACTGAAAAAAGCGTTGCAATATTTTCACGGAAAAACCGGGAAGCGTATTACCTTTGAATACATTATTTTCAATAATTTTAATGATGAAATTATTGATGCTGAAGAGCTTGTGAAATTCTGTGAACACCTTCCGTGCAAAGTCAACATCATTGAATACAACCCCATTGATGATGCTGAATTTTCACAAGCAGAAAAACAAAAAGTTGATGCCTTTGCCAATTTTTTAAAAAACAAAAATATTCCCTCCAGCATCCGCAGAAGCCGAGGCAAAGACATTGACGCTGCCTGTGGGCAATTGGCAAATAAGAACTCAGTAATCACTGCTTAATCCCTATTTTTGGCAGCATGTCAGTTTTGGATGATATAAAAGCTCCCGTCAAACGGGAAATGGACGAATTTGAATCCAAGTTTCGTGTTTCGATGAAAAGTGATGTGCCTCTGCTCGACAAAATCACTCACTATATAATTAAAAGAAAAGGCAAGCAAATGCGTCCGTTGTTTGTTTTTCTCACGGCCAAAATGTTCGGACAAATCAATGAATCGGCTTATCGTGGCGCTGCGTTGATTGAATTGCTGCACACTGCAACGCTGGTGCATGATGATGTCGTAGATGAAGCCTATGAGCGCAGAGGGTTTTTTTCGCTCAATGCTTTGTGGAAAAACAAAATTGCTGTGCTGGTAGGAGATTATTTACTTTCACAAGGCCTATTACTTGCCGTTAAAAATGAAGAGTACCGTATGCTCAAAGTGGTTTCCAATGCCGTAAAGGAAATGAGTGAAGGTGAGCTTTTACAAATAGAAAAAGCACGCAGGTTAGACATTACTGAAGAAGTGTATTTTGATATTATACGGCAAAAGACAGCCGTGTTGATTGCATCATGCTGTGCTTGCGGAGCAGTGGCCGGTGGTTGTGATGAAGATACGATTGAGAAAATGCGCCAGTTCGGTGAAAAGGCAGGTATTGCTTTTCAAATTAAAGATGATTTGTTCGATTACGGAACCGGTGACATCGGCAAGCCGACAGGGATTGACATCAAAGAAAAAAAATTGACGCTTCCGTTGATTTATGCACTCAACAATGCTTCAAAAAGCGAAAAACGAAGTATCATTAATACTGTAAAAAACCACAGCACTGATTCCTCCAAAGTAAAAGAAGTGATTGACTATGTAGTGAAAAGCGGAGGTATTCAATATGCTTCCGAAAAAATGAACAACTATAAAAATGCTTCGCTTGCTTTATTCAATGGCTTACCACAAAACGAACCACGCGAAAAATTAGAGCAATTGGTTCGCTTCACCGTTGAGCGGAAAAAATAAGATCTGCTTAATTCCTCATAAATCTTACATCTGAAATTGAGTCCTTTTTTTTGAATTGTGGGCGGTTTGCCATTGCCGTTCCTTTGTCCTTGAAAAATAAAAAAAATAATGTCAAACAAAAACAAGGGGGATCAAAAAATGAAAATCATTAACAAAATTATCACAGCAGTAGTAATCGTAGCTTTTTCTTTTCCTGCATTGGGAAATAACAAATCAGACAATACACCGTCTAATGATAAAACTACAAACAATGAAGAAGTGCTAAAAATTAAAGGTGATATTTCCAATTTAAGCATAGACTTGACGGAAGCCGTCATAAAGCTATATGACGGAAATACGTTAATCGAAACAATTAAAACCAACAAAGCCGGAAAATTTCAATTGAATTTATTAAAAGACAAGCAGTACATGCTGGAAGTTTGTGCGGAAAATCATTTAGCCAAAAGAATCGTATTGAACACTAGTGTTGATGAAATTATTGGAAAAACGCCTGAATTTCACCCATCATTGGAACTCATTTCCGAAAAGCTTGTCAGAGGAACCGATTATTCCGAGTTGGATTTTCCCTACGCTATCGTTGAGTATGATGAAACACTTGAAGGGTTTGACTTTAATAAGGAATATACCGCTGAAATGAAAAAGCTTGAAAAAGAATTTATTTACGAAGCATATCTGATTACAAAACGTCAAATGAAAGCTATGAAAAAACGCAAGAGCAATAACACAAGAATTCAGCCGGAAATTGTTAAATAGAATAAGAAACCTGATATTAATGAGGCAGCTCAGACCCGGGCTGCCTCTTCTTTTTTCTCATAATTGGTAAATGCAGAAATTCCTGTTATATCTGCTCCCAAAATCAGCAAATGAATGTCATGCGTGCCTTCGTAAGTAATCACCGATTCGAGATTCATCATGTGACGCATGATGGGGTATTCATTAGTGATGCCCATACCCCCGTGTATTTGCCGCGCTTCGCGAGCAATTTTTAGTGCAATTTCCACATTGTTTCTTTTTGCCATTGAAATTTGTGAAGAAGTGGCTCTGTCTTCATTCCGCAATGTTCCGATTCGCCAAGCCAGCAATTGGCCTTTGGTAATTTCAGTAAGCATTTCAGACAGTTTTTTCTGCGTGAGCTGAAATCCGGCAATAGGGCGATCAAATTGCGTGCGCTCGAGCGAGTAGCGCAAAGCAGAATCATAGCAATCCATTGCTGCTCCAAGCGCTCCCCAGCAAATGCCATACCTTGCCGAGTCCAAACAGCCTAGCGGAGCACCCAACCCTGATTTTTCAGGCAGTAAATTTTCTTTCGGAATCTTTACATTGTCAAAAACCAGCTCTCCGGTTGAAGATGCCCGAAGTGACCACTTCCCATGGGTTTCAGGTGCAGTGAAGCCCTCCATGCCGCGTTCAACAATCAATCCGTAAATCCTACCAGTTTCATTTTTTGCCCAAACAACGGCAACATCAGCAATTGGCGAGTTGGAAATCCACATTTTTGCCCCATTGAGCAAGTAGTGGTCTCCCATGTCTTTGAAATTGGTTATCATATCGCTCGGGTTCGAGCCATAATCGGGTTCGGTTAACCCGAAACAGCCAATGTATTCTCCCGAAGCCAATTTCGGTAAGTATTTTTGCTTTTGCTCTTCACTGCCGTATTTCCAAATCGGGTACATCACCAGTGAACTCTGCACCGAAGCCGTTGAGCGAATACCCGAATCGCCCCGCTCGATTTCTTGCATCATCAGCCCGTAGGAAATTTGGTCTAAGCCGGCACCACCGTATTCTTGCGGGATGTACGGCCCAAAAGCGCCAATTTCTGCCAGCCCTTTGACAAGATGACGGGGAAACTCCGCTTTTTCATAATAATCTTCGATGATAGGCGAAACTTCTTTTTTTACCCAATCGCGCGTAGCAGTACGGACCAATTTTTGTTCATCGGTGAGCAATTCGTCTAATAAATAGTAATCTGGTGATTGGAATTGGTCGGTGCGTGCCATGTGTTTAGATTTTGAAAAAGCAAAATTAGACAAAAAGCATGATGAAATGGTTATTGGGTTTTCAATTTTCCGCTACATTTGCAAGTGTGAAACGGACAATTGTGGGAGGGAGCTTAATGATTACAGTTAGTTTGTGGTGGATGTTCTCTTGCACGAAAGTAAAAATGGAAGTGCCTGAACCGCCTATGGCGCTCTGCGATTCGCTTAATGTATTTTATACTGATACAATTAAACGGATTATTGAGGTTAAGTGTGCTATTTCCGGCTGCCACGTTACTGGAACAGGTATTCCCGGTGATTTCATTTCGTACAATGGGGTGAAGGAAAAAGTGGACAACGGAACTTTCGAAAATAAAACCTTAAACATTAAAGACATGCCACCGGCCGGCCCGCTGCCACAGGATGAACTGAACAAAATTCAATGCTGGCTGGATGCCGGGGCGGCAAACAATTAACATCATGAAAAATTTGTTTTCAATTATTGTTTTTGTGACAGTAATTGGTGTTGCATCAGCACAGAGTATTTACGAAACCGATACGACTTATGTGCATTTTTTCTCAGATGCGCCATTGGAAAAAATAGAAGCAAAAAATACCAAAAGCCGCTCGCTGCTGAATGTTTCCAAAAAAGAAATGGGGATGGTGGTGCCCAACATCGAATTTGAATTTGAATCTCCTTTGATGGGGGAGCATTTCAACGAAAACTACATGGAAACCCACAAATACAAAACATCCAGCTTCAAGGGAAAAATCAATGAAGATGTGGATTTAACCAAGGAAGGAACTTACGAAGTGACAACTACGGGAAAGCTTAATATTCACGGGGTGGAGCAGGATCGCACCATCAAAGGTACTGTTACAGTAAAGGGTGATCGAATAATCATTGACACAAAATTCCAGGTGAAGCTGGAGGACCACAAAATCAAAGTCCCGAAAATTGTGGTGAAAAACCTTGCAGAAGTTGTAGATCTAACTATTCACCTCGAATACATTCCTAAAAAACCAAAGCAATGAATTTTAGCAAGTATATTTTATTCTTGGTTTTTATTTTGTCTTTCTTGAGCATCACCGCTCAGGATGATTTGATGGATATGCTCGAAGCTGAGATGCAGGATACGTCTGAAAATGAAAATGTGTGGGCTACTTTCAAAGCCATTAAGGTGATTAATGCTCAAACCATCGAAACAGTAAAAGGAAAAAGCTTGGATTTCAGGGTTGGGCATCGGTTCGGGAACATTATAGAGCAGGCATCGGGCAGCGGTGGATTTCATGAATTTTTTGGCATTGACAATGCGGCAGATATCCGCATTTCGTTCGATTATGGAATAACTGATAATATTCAAATAGGTTTTGGCCGGAGCAAGCAAATGGAGGCTTTGGATGGCTCATTTAAATGGCGGTTTCTCTCTCAAACCGAAAACAGCAAAATGCCTGTATCGGCCGTATGGTTTACTTCAGCTGCTTTTACGCCTGCGCGCGATCCCGACAGCCTATACCAAAATTTGGCACATCGCCTTTCATACGTACACCAACTGGTGATTGCACGCAAATTCAGCTCATGGCTTTCACTTGAAGTGTTGCCCACAATAGTGCATAGGAATGTCGTGAGAAGGTATTTTAACGAAAAAGGGCAGGAAGAAGAGAATACTTTTTTCGCCTTGGGTATAGCAGGAAGAATAAAAGTAACCAAACGCATTGCCCTTGTGGCCGATTATTTCCATTTGTTTTCCAATTACCGCTCGGCCACTGCCGATACGCGCGACCCCTTTACTAATTACTACGCCCCGCTGGGTGTGGGTGTGGAAATTGAAACGGGGGGACATGTGTTTACCATCAACTTTACCAATTCGGGCGGGATTACGGAAAACAACTTCCTGCCCAATACGACCGACTCGTGGAGTACTGGGGCTTTCAAATACGGCTTCAACATTTCGCGGGTGTTTCATTTTTGATTTTCGATGTTCCGTAATTTTTACCATCTTATCATCAATACGCTGCCGCGTCCACTGCTCATTCGGTTGAGCTATCTTTTTCGCATTTTCGCCCCTGTTCTTTTGAAAGGCAACAACGTGGAATGCCCTATTTGTGAAAAATCGTTCAGAAAATTTCTGCCTTATGGGCTATCTGAAAAATCAAAACGTGATAATGTSCTGTGTCCGCACTGTTTGTCTTTGGAGCGCCACCGCCTGTTTTGGCTGTATTTGAAGAACCAGACCGATTATTTTACTGCACCAAAAAAAGTGTTGCACATTGCGCCCGAGCAGTGTTTTTACGGTCGGTTTCGCAAGCAGAAAAACCTTGAATATACCACTGCCGACCTCGAATCACCATTGGCGGATTTGCACTTCGATCTGCATCAAATTCCATTGGAAGACAACCAATACGATGTGATCTTCTGCAATCATGTGATGGAGCATGTGGAAGACGACCACCAATGTATGAGCGAAATTTACCGCGTGCTCAAGCCGGGCGGTTTTGCCATTATGCAGGTGCCTATAGACTACTCACGTGAAGAAACATACGAAGACAAGTCTATCACCGACCCKAAAGAGCGTGAAATTCATTTTTGGCAAAAAGACCATGTGCGGCTCTTTGGAAAAGACTACCCGAATCGGCTGAAAAACGCTGGATTTCAAATAAACAACAATCAATATGCACAGCAAATTGATGCCTCGCTGGCCGATCGCTACCGACTTCAAAAAGAAGAGCTGCTGTATGTTTGCTACAAGGCTTCATGATGCGACTGGCAGCTACGGCAATTGCTGTTTTTTTATCCTTCAGCGTATTTTCCATCAAAAGTATTTCTCTGCTGGCAGACAGCCAGCACACACAAAATTCCATCAGTCGCTTAGCTTTCGCTGATTTCAGTTTATTGTTGTCTCAGGCGTGTAATTGTGATGTTTTCTGGAATGAGCCAACTGCCGAAATCATTATCAAGCTGCCCGAAATTGATACTATAGAGGTAAAGCGACCTTCACGCTTTGAAAAAAATACAACCTACCCCTATTTGCGTTATCCTGAGCATGATTACCGTTGGGTTTCAAAAAAAGAAGGAGGACAAATTATTTTAAACTTGGAAACAAAATCCTTTCAGGGCATTAGTTTTGGACTATACGGGCTGTTGCAAGAGCGGCTGGGTTTTTTATTTTACCACCCCAAAGAAAGCATTATTCCAAGCATTGAAAAATGGCCGTTGCCCGAAGATTTCGAATGGGATGCAAAGGCAAGGTTCGATAAGAAAGGCTTTCACCTGCACACCCAACACCCCATTGAATTGACAGAATATTTGTTGGATGAAACCCGCGAAAATGCCTTGCAAGAAGTGAAAGTTTATATCAATTGGTTAACGCGCAATCAACAAAATTACTTTGAATTTTGCCTGCTTGAAAGTATCAATATGAAAACGTGGGGTGCCTTTGCCAAGCAAATGGTGGATTATGGCCATTCGCGGGGAATTATCATGGGCGTTGACCTTTCCTTGCACATGATACAGCAGAAAGCCTTTCAACTCTACAGGGTGCCTCCTGTATCTTTCAAATCAAAGAAAAAACAAATCAGCAAYGCTCTTGAGTTGCTGTTYGAGGCAGATTGGGATGTKCTAAATGTTGAATTTTCCACTACTGAATTTACTGGAGGAAATGTTAAAAAGAAGGAAAAAATGCGGTTATATCTCACTGATAAAGTTACCAATGAATACGGTGCAAAGCTCATGGGAAGAAAGCATGTGGTGAAAGAGGAACAGGAGCTCGGAAGAAAGAAGAARCACTATGAAATGGATTCATTGGAGACTACTTWGGACAAACAGCGTGGTATTCTCATCCACACGGTGATGTTTTACACGATGTTCGAAAAAAAAGCACCCGTTTACGAAAATGAAAACCTGCGCCACATGCTCAATGCATTGCTTAAAGAAATGCATGTTCGAGAAACGTGGTATTACCCCGAATCRGCCTATTGGGTAACCTTTGATAATTCTGTTCCGATGTTTTTACTGCCTTACCTACAGGCACGGCTCGGGGACATTCTGTTAAGTGATTCATTGGACGTGAAGGGGCACATTACCTTCAGCTCGGGCTGGGAATGGGGTTACTGGCTTATTGACTGGAGTATCGCCAGGTGGAGCTGGCAACACAATTTTAACGGCAAGGAGCAGCCCGTTTCTGCCTGCATGTTTCTTGACAATATTTTTGAAACAGAGAAAATAACAGAATCATTTGGCCACTTATTGGATTTACAACAAAAGTACCTTAAAGATAAGGAGTTGATGCGCTATATGACTGCTTCCAGCCCAACGGATGAGTTGCCCGGGCCATTCAACATCGAGTTTCAGCCACGCCCAAAACGCAGTTACAAATGGATGCATAAAAAAGCGGATTTGCAGGCGATTAAAATCATAAAAAAAGATGCGGAGCAATTAGACGAATTTGCAGAAAAATCAACAGAAATATTATCTGAAATGAATCATGAAAGACTAAGATTGACTGCTGAGCAGACAAAACTGTTTGCCGAGCTTGTTGACGCAATACAAATCACAATATTGCGGGCAATGCACAAAA
>NVWW01000172.1 GCA_002746335.1 Flavobacteriales bacterium
GCCAGGTCTTCAATTCCATCTCCATTGAGATCGCCAATATTTTCAACGCCATCCCCAAAGAGGTCTGAGTTATCCAAAATCCCTGTAAAGTTGCCTTGCATATCAGAGATTTTCTGCTCGCTGGCAACGATGGGGCAGGGTGGTGGTTGCAGTGTTGTTGTGTAACAAACCTTCAGCTTTGGCCAAAGAGTGGAATCGCTGTGGTCGCTTGAGGCAAAAGTCATTCTGCGGTAATAAGATTCGGTTTGCAGACGCAGCAGGAATCCGTAGCCGGAATCGGACTCATCAATGATATCCTGTACCAATTGAGCTACATCAATGTTTTCATAATTTTGATTGGCGCTGTCGCTTTGTGCTAAAGCAACCTGATTTTGAGTAGTTGTTATTGGTTGAGTATTCCACGTTACGCTATCTTCTATCCACGATGTAGTTATTCGCTGTAGCCAGCAGGCGTTTGAGCCGTTCAAAGTGGAATGCGGCCCGTTTGGAGGGTCTGTATTTGCATAGAGCGACAATGATGCACTTACAACAACCGCTCCATTTGGAATAAAACTCAAATCAAATTCAAGAACGCTTCTTCCGTCTCCTGGAGTACCTGCAAATGTCCATGCCGTGCCCATGTAATCGTTAAGAGAACCATAATTGGTGTTAACCTCACTTGCCAATCCATGCAAAAGGGCATCTTTCCCAACATTCGGGCCGGGTTGCAACGTAACACATAACGTATCATTGGAAGAAGATTGAACGGTCACGTTAACATTAGCGCTTCCCGAAACGGTTCCTATGCAGCTATTGTCTGTTACAGAAATTAATGCGTAAATAGTGGTATCCTGTGGAGAAACGCTGAAATAATATGGTGAAGCAGGAATATTGGTAATGGTAGTGGTATCCGTTCCATCGGAGTATTGAACTGTCCAGGGCGGATTGCCCGTCAATACCAATTGGAGATTGGCATAAAACCCTTGCGAAATTGTAACATTACCACTCAAAGCAGCAGTTGGTGCTGCACAAATGATGTAAGACGTTTTTGTGATGGTATCGCACCCATTCACATTGCATGAAATTAAAGTAATATCATAATTTCCCGCTGTAGCATATTGCACCTTCGGATTTTGCATTGTTGAAGAAGAAGGCGACCCGCCCGCAAACGTCCATTGCCAAATGGTTGGATTTTTATTACTTAAATCAGTGAATTGAACAGAATCGCCTGGACAAACCTGTGTGTAATTTGATGTAAAATCAGAATTAATCGGCTTTAGACACATCAGCGCACTGTAGGCATTTATCCTTCCTGCTCCAAGCAAACCGATGTATGATGAATTTTGCGCATCAATGTTGTCGCAACTGCTTTTGAGGCAGCTCTCTAATTCTGATGGTGTAAGGTATGGGTCTTTAGAGAGCATCAAAGCTGCCAGCCCAGAAACAAGCGGACAAGCCATCGAAGTGCCACTCAAGTACCCATAAGAACTGTTTGAACCGGCAAGGCTACTCCATATGCTGCTGCCCGGGGCCACCACATCCACCCACGAGCCGTAGTTGGAAAACCACGATTTCTGGTCACTGCTGTTGGTGGAGCCGACCGCAATCACATTGTTGTAAGCAGCAGGGTACATGGGAATATTTGTATTGCTATTGCCTGCCGCTGCAATACAAGCGATACCTTGGCTGACTGCATAGTCGAATAAATTTTGATAGGTTTGCGAATAAGCGCCTCCACCCCAACTCATGCTGATAATATCTGCTTCTGCGGCAATGGCATACTGCACACCCTGATAAGGCGCAGTGAGGAAACCGTTCCCCGTACTGGCAGTTTTCACAGCCATTAAACGAACATTGAAGCTAATGGAAGCAATACCAACCCCATTGTCAGTGGCTGCGGCTGCAATGCCAGCACAATGCGTTCCATGTGTAAAAGTAGAATTGGTGGGGCTGACTGGATTGGGATCGTTATCATTGTCTGCTACATCCCAGCCATTGATGTCGTCAATATAGCCATTGCCGTCATCGTCAATACTGTTGCCGGGAATTTCACCGGGATTAGTCCAGATAATTGGTGCTAAATCTTCATGCGAAAGCAGCACCGCATCATCAACCATTGCAATCACTACACTGGTATCACCTGTTTGTAAATCCCACGCGAGTTCGGCCTGTATTTTTTGTAGGTTCCATTGATTTCCCGAAATGTCGTTTGGCGTGTAAATCAATTCATACAGTGGCACTTTTTCGGCATACTCAACAATGTCAAGCCGTTCAAATTCTTCAATTAATTCGTCTGCTGCCAAAGTATCACCAAATTCAACCAACAAAGTATTTTGAAGCTCAGGCGATTCGAGATGAAAAGGCTGCGAAATGGATTGGATTTGAAAATCCTTGGAAAGGGGGGTTACTTCTTTTTTATTATAAAATCGAGTGGCATCAGCATCTACTTTAATCTTTACGAATAGCTGTCCACTGATGTATTTGGCTGTTTGAGCGCGACAATTGCAAACCCCGGCAACAACCAATAAAAGCAAAAGTGCTTTTTGCAACATTTACAAAAATGATTGCTGAAAGATAGCAAAAAAAAGAAACTTTACAAATTCTCAATGAGTTGATGAACAATCACTTCGCTTGCATCTCCATTCCCATAAAGGTTCACATTAAAATCTGACTGTTTGGTTAACATTTTTTGATACCCCTTATAAATCCTTTCCTCATCTGAACCGGCAATAATGTTGAAACCACACTCAACCGTTTCAATCCACTCGGTTTGCTCCCGGAGGGTTACACAATGATTTTTGAAGAAATAGGCCTCTTTCTGCAATCCACCGCTGTCGGTCATTACCAGTGAACAGTTTTTAAGCAGTTCTATAATATCAAAATAACCCACTGGTTCAATCGGCTCAAAATCTAATTGAATATTTTCTTTTTCAATGATTTTGCGTGTTCGCGGATGCATTGGAAAAACAATGCGTATTTCTTTGTTAATGCGGTTTAGAGCGCGAACAATAGAATTCAAGCAATTCAAATCATCTGTATTTTCCTGTCTATGGATGGTACAGAGAATGAATTTTTCATTTGTTAATTTCAAGTCAGAAATAATGCTTGATTTCTCCGCAGATAACTCGCTGTAAAACAGTGCAGCATCATACATCACATCTCCGTTTTTAACAATTTTGCATTCATAATTGACAAAGCCTTCCTTTTCAAGATTTTTCACAGCTGTATCTGTAGGGCAAAAAAGCAAATCAGAAATGCGGTCGGTTAAAATGCGGTTGATTTCTTCTGGCATTTTATTGTTAAATGAGCGGAGTCCTGCCTCTACATGCCCTACTTTCACATTTAGTTTTTTTGCAGCCAATGCGCCTGCAATAGTCGAGTTAGTATCTCCGTAAACTAATACAATGTCTGGCATTTTTTCCTGAATTATTTTTTCGATGCCTTTGAGCATTTGACCGGTCATTGCGCCATGCGATAGTGAGTTGATATTCAGGTTATAATCGGGTTTTGGGATAGCCATTTCCTCGAAGAAAATATCGCTCATATTTTGGTCAAAATGCTGGCCGGTGTGCACAAGAGTTTCTTGCAGTTCATCTGCTTTCGATATTGCCCTACTCACTGCTGCTGCTTTGATAAATTGCGGCCTCGCGCCAAGAATTGTCAAAATTTTTTTCATGAATTAATCTGATTTACTGACATTTGCCAAATACGATCTTTTATTTGAATACGTTGGGTGACAAAATAATTCTATTTCTCCCAGTTAATCAACCCGAATGATGTTTAAAAAAATATTGGCACTGGCTCCTCATCCTGACGACTGCGAATTTTCGTGTGGCGGAACCATTAAAAAACTTACGCTTGCCGGAGCAGAGGTGCACTACATTACCTTTTCGCCCTGTACGAAATCCGTACCGAAGGGTTACTCAAAAGATGTTCTTTTTAACGAACTCTTCAGCGCGGCTGAAAAATTGGGGGTCTCTAAAAGCAACATTACTACGTTTGATTTTCCTGTGAGGGAACTTGATAAACATAGGCAGGAAATTCTTGAAGAATTAGTAAAAATCAGAAATTCCTTTCAACCTGAATTAGTGCTGCTGCCCGATTCCAGCGATGTGCATCAAGACCATCAGGTAATTCACAATGAAGGAAAAAGGGCTTTTAAACACACGTGCATGATCGGATACGAACTGCCGTGGAATTCTTTTTCCTTCAAAAATACATTCTATTCAAAATTGGAAAAGCAGCACTTGGACGCAAAAATTGCAGCGATTGGCACCTTCCAATCACAGCAATTCAGAAATTATTCGTCTGCTGACTTTTTCTACGGATTGGCAAGGGTGAGGGGGGTGCAAATCAACTGCGAATTTGCCGAGGCGTTTGAAGTGATTCGGTGGGTGATTTAGGTCGCTATCGCTCCTGTCATTCGCTCACTTCGTTCGCGTTATTCGATTGTAACTCCATTGTTAAACTATTGAATAACCACCGAATGACTACCAAATGACTATCGAATTTCGCTGATTCCCTGAAGTAACTCCGTTTTTTCTTCTGAAATTTTTGCTGCAAAAATTTCCTGCACTGCCCAGTTTTCATCATAAGCAATGACATCAATCAATTGTTTTTGCGGATCAAAAATGACAAATGAAGTGCGGTTGGAATCAATAGTAATGAAGCAATTTTGATAGACAATGGTGTTTTGGAGCCACTCCAATTCACTTAAATAATCGGGCTTGCCAGGTAGGTTTTTGAACGAATAGTTGGTTTGCATATCCACATCGCCAGTTACTACTTCACCACTGCCTGTACTGGTAACCATAAACTGGTTGTTAAATCGCCTTCCTCCGTGCGGCATTTTCAATCCCTCTAATACTTTCTGTGCATTGTTTGTTTGCTTGTCAATGTGATAAACCGCTCCTTCGTGAAAAAATGTGGCAATGAATTGGTTTTCATCTTTTGAATCGTAATCTACTGAATTTATAAAAGCAGCGCGCATGGCTGTCGGCAATACCTGCGTTTTGGGATCAGATATGACGAGTACATCCGCTTCTGCTGATTTCAAATTTTCCTTTGATAAAATGATTGTTTTACCAGACTTTGGATCTTTGCCTTTATTAAAACCGTTTTCCCATGCCAGCCATTCATAGATTTTCCCGAAGGTTGCCATATCGTATTCAAAGAAGACATCAAACCCCGATGAAGAGACCACCAGTTTTTTTTTATCAGACGACAGATTGACAGAATGAATGTAGCTAAACCACGGATTGGTTATAGTTTGTACCTCTTCATCGGTAAACGCATAAACCTTATTTTCAGCGCCAATGATGAGCATATCTTCACCGGCACAAATACCCCTTGGCTCTTTGAGACGCGCCAATTCTTTCTCGGCAAGCAACTGACCTTTTTTAATGCGCAAACTGACAATACCACCCGTAGTTACCTTGCGCCTTTCAACGCTGCCAATTTTGCCTTTTGTATTTTCTCTTGATTTTAAATAACGGCTTCTGATGGCTTGCAAATCAAAACTTTTGATAGCGACAAGCAAATCAACTTCGCCATAAAAACTATTGTCTTTTTTGTACCTACTGACATCAATGGTTTGTACGCTCATCATTTTACTTTTCAACCATTTGATTTAATATTTCACTCAACTTTTGCGTTTGTGCCTTTCTGCTGTATTGCTGAATATTTGAGCTTGGCAATTGATGCAGTTTCTGGCCTTCCTCCTTCCATCGCTGAAAATTATTCAACAATTGTTCTTTCATCATTTCCTTATCTTTATAATCAATCATTTTGTCACGACCAGCATTGCTAATCAACTTGGCAGCATTACCATTTACCGGCCCGATTGCAAGCATGGGTCTTCCTGTGGCGATGTATTCAAATAATTTGCCTGTCAATATCAAATGGTTGTTTTCGCATTGCGGCACAATGAACAGCAGCAGGTTAGTACGGTGCATAATCGCTGTGGCTTCTTTGTGGGGAACATACCCCTTACGGGTAAGCATTTCTTGCAGTTGCTGCTGCTGTACCGATTCCACCACTGAATCATCGGCATTTCCTGTGAAATTGAGGTGGAAATTGGAGGCAAATTCCTCGTTTGCTGCTGCTGTTTCCCGAATGACTTCCCACAGCACAGGCACATTTTGATTTGGTTTTAGATTGCCCACATATGCAAG